>JABSPN010000074.1 GCA_013214425.1 Flavobacteriaceae bacterium
TCATTTTTTAAAAAACTGTACTCCCCACCTGATTCTTCCATGGGTGTAACCCCTGTAGGCGGTTGGACAGTACTTGTTGCATCTGCTACAGGATCATCATCAGATTTCTGAACAGCATTACTTGTAGGCGAAGCTCCTTGCTGAACGGTATGTGTTAACTCGTGAGCTAATAAATGCTTTCCTGAATCGCTTTCAGGGTTGTATTTTCCTTCGTTAAAATAAATATCATTTCCATTGGTAAATGCCTGAGATCCTAGTTCCTGATTCATTTGAACGGCATTGCTGTCATTGTGCACACGAACGCCTCCAAAATCGGTTCCAAAACCAGATTCGATTTCGTTTTGAGTGTTGCTTGGTAGCGGACTTCCACCGCCTTTTGAATCGCTCAAATTCTTCTCTAAAGATGAACTATCATCACCTCCAGACATTTGTACCTGTTGTACATCTTCCTCTTCTTTCTCCTGAATTTCTTCTTCTTCCTTTTGTTGTACTTCTTCTTCTGTGCTTTGCTGTATTATATTTTCATTTCCACCCGATTCAAATAAATCGCCTTTCATTTGAGCTTCTTCTTCCTTCATTTGAGCTTCTTCTTCCTTCATTTGAACAGACTCTTCCTCTTCTTTCTCCTGAACCTCCTCTTCCTTTTGTTGTACTGTTTCTTCTTTCCCTCCTGATTCAAACAAATCGCCTTTGGTTTGCACATCTTCTTCAGACTGCTTTTGTACGTCTTCTTCTTCAGATTTCTGTACTTCTTCCTCCTCCTTTTGTTGGACTTCTTCATCATTTTTCTCCTGAATTTCTTCAGAAGCCTTTAGTTGAGTGACCGGACTAAGTGAATCTGCCAGAGGTTTTTCCTGAATGGTATCTTCTTCCTGTTTTTGAACTTCTTCATCTCCTTGCTTCTGGATAGCTGGAGCTGGGTTAAAAAAACCTCCAGGAGATTGTTTTCCCTTAGCTACTATTTGGTCTGCTGCATTATCAGCTTCAACCTCATACTTATCTCCAGGCTTGCCTATATTCAGTTTGGGTTGAATAAAGGAACCTTCTTGATTAGATGATTTATGTTGTGTTTCGGAAGCCGATTTGTTTTTTGCAGCAAACATGTAGTATAATAAGTTTTAAAGATTGTTAGTTAAGGAAACTAATTTTTCCAATACGGTGTCGATTACTTTATTTTTGAAATGACCAATACTTATCATCCCCACACCGGCTTGTCTTAATGTTTTTAAAACCAAAATATCTTTTTGACTCTTTAATAGCCATTCTAATTCATCTTTGTCAATTTTACCATCAACAAATAGTAATGACCATTTCTTTATTTTCTCTTTAGATTCTGCCAAATAATCTTCCATATCTTTAATAATATCGTTGGCTTGATCTCCAAATCTATCTTTTGCAATCTGAGTTATTTCTTCTTTTAATTCTTTAAATAATTTTTCAAAATCCATGGTTAGCGGTTTAAATATTATTAATAAAATTTCTTAATGTGTCTTCTGATGTTTTGTCTTTATCCAATTCAAACTTTATGAGTACATCAAATGCTTCTTCAATTTGTGGTTTGGCTTCATCTATAAATACTGGGCTTAACTTACCTTTGTCTTTCCAGAGTTTTAAATAACTCCCAATTAATTTGTTGTCATCACTTAATACTTCCCACATTTTCACAGTTATTTTATTTTTGCTTTTTCCTTTTTCGTATTCCAACATGGTTTTGATTTGATTCTGAAGTGCTATTATTTCAGCTTCATGATCATTATATTCTCCACTACTTTGATCCATCAAACTCAAGGTTTGTACTTTGGTTTCAATGGTTTCTGTATAGGTGTAATGATCATAAAGACTTACACAACTTGCCATTAAAATGGCTGCAATTCCAATTATTAAAGGAAATTTTAATTTAATTGATTTATTCATGATATAACTATTAATTATTTAAACTCTCTAATTCCATATTCTTTTAAGAAGTAATCAAACTCTTCAATCGCCATAAATGATTCTCCTATATAGCCTTTAAAATCATCATATAATTCTAAATCCCCAGCATCATTAGTTCTAAGCGGCCATAGAGCATTTACATCTTGGTTTTCTATCGGTATTCCAATAAATGATCCATATCTTGGGGTATTTACATCAATACATTCAGGCACATTAAAAATATATCTGTTCAATACATGTAATTTTGCCATCATATTTGTAGAATAACCCGAAATCGATTCACTAGATTTCTCTATATATATCGAAATCGCTTCTTTGATATAATGAATCTCATATTCCATTATTCTTGACATATTCTTTATTAATTCTTCATGGTTATTTGAATCACAAATCGAGATATCTGCCCAAGAAGACATATTATTTAATATTTCTACTATTTGTTTTGTCTCTTCCATAATTACGGTCTTGAATTAATTGTTTGCGTTTCAGGAACAGTAGTGGCATCATAATTTACAATTAGGTTATGTTTCCTTGCCCCACCTTCAACCCATACGCCAGGTTTAGATGTCATAGTTGGTAATGATCCAGCTTGAGGTACTGTATATCCCCAAGGTGGAGTTTTTAAATTATATCCAGGTATAAACCTAACTGTACCTAATATTCTAACTTGTCCTTTAGTTCCTGCATTTTCATCAATACTTCTAAAAGTGTCTTGTCTATGCTTAGATCCTCCAGAAGCTCTTCCAACATAAACTTCTCCATTTTTAACTTCCCATCCTTCCCAATATTCTATTCCTCCATTATTGGATCCTACTGGATTCCCAGCGGCATCTGTAATATCTGCTTCAAATTTCACATGCTGAATTATCCACCCGTTAGCCATTTTATCTGGAACAGACCATTGTACTCCATATTCTGCACTTCCTCTAGTACTGAGTGATCCCGCTGCTCTTGTGACAGTAATGTTAAATGACCTATTATCCATTCTTCTGGCCATTCTTCTTAATTGCTTTCCGTCTTTCTTTCCTAAAAATCTCGCTTCAGCCCATAATTCTTTTGAAATTCTACTTGCAGTAATTGGTCCAATTTTGCCATCTTGTCCTATAGCATTCCTAGCTTGATAAGAAACAATGGCTTCTATAAAATCCTTATCAAAGACAGCTGGTTCTTGAGATAAACCTAAAACATCTCTGAGCAATTTAATTTCTTCTACACTTTTAATTCTTCGAGAATTATATTTAATAGCACTTTTAATTTCATCCTCTTTCAACTTAGCTATCGTAGGGTTATCATCAATAGCCTCAGTTGCAAAATCTGCTTGCAGAGTGGAAGAACTAGATCCTTGTTGTATAGTATGTGTTAATTCATGAGCTAACAGATGTTTTCCTTCTTTTGAATTGGGATCATACTTACCATTATTAAAGTAAATATCATTTCCGTGGGTAAAGGCTTTAGCTCCTATATCTTGACTCATTTGAGCGGCCTCACTATCATCGTGAATATTTACATTACTAAAGTCGGCACCAAATCCTGATTCCATTTCTGCTTGTGTCTCAGGATCCATTTTTGATCCTCCACTTCCTTTCCTCAATTTATTTTCTATGCCTTCATTTTTGGGTTTAGTATTATTTGATTTTGTCTGAACAGCCTCTTCTTCTTCCATAGCTTGAACTGACTCTTCTTCTTTGGACTGAACAGCTTCCTCCTCTTCCATAGCTTGAACTGACTCCTCCTCTTCTTTGGATTGAACAGCCTCTTCCTCTTCTTTGGCTTGCATTGACTCTTCTTCCTCCATCGCTTGAACCGATTCCTCCTCTTCTTTGGACTGGACAGCCTCATCTTCCTCCTCCATCGCTTGAACTGGTTCTTCTTCTCCTTCCATTTTTTGAATTAAAGGACTCACGTTTTCTGCTAAAGGTTTTTGCTGTACTTCTTCTTCTCCTTCTTTTCTTTGAACACTTTCACCATTCCCTTTATTAACTACCTGGTCTGCCATTTGATCGGCTTCAACCTCATACTTATCACCGGGTTGTCCCATTTTCAACTTCTTTTGAATACGAGGCTTGAAAAAAGCATCCCCTCCTGAAACTTGTTTGGGATTAGGTTTTCTATATCTCCTTCTCATGATGGTTGGTTTTCTTTGAGTTCTTTTCTCTTAGCTTTGGTCATGTCACTAATTAGCGATATGATTTGATGCCATCCTTCTGTTCCTCCAGCAATAACTGTTCCTGTTAAAATACAATCTAAGGAACGGAATAAGACGTTTACATACATTTGTCCGTCAACTGATGGCGGAACAATAAAGGTCTCTAATATTCTAAATCCGGCTATCGCCAATAAAATTCCAATAGTAAATGATGCCATTAACGCCCATCTGAAATTGGTAGCTTTACGTTGAGTGGTTCCATCATTTTCATCGTCATTACTCTTTTTCACTACAAATAATTCATTGAATCGTTCTATTAATGCCAATATAATTGGGAACACAAATAGTAAGGTACTTAAGTCTATTTGTTCCATCTCGCGTAGCGTAATCACTCCTAACTCTCTCCTGCTCACAATAATAACTGTGACTACTATGGGTATTAAAAAATATAATTTCTTCATCTTGAACTTATTCAATTACCAATCGGTAAATATTAATGTATCTCTCCATGGCAACTTACATAAACCTAAGCCCCATGGTAACTTGTCTAATAGTATATCTTGTGTTTTACGCGCTATAGTAATTTTAGGATGCTCTTCTTTAAAACTTAGCTTTCCTTCTCGTTTCAAAAATTCATTGCGCAATAAATCTCCCGACGCGTTTTTTAGAACCTCCCAATTCTGAATAACGGATGCTAGTAAGGCATCTGCCTCTTCTTTTAAGCTGTCTGTAAGCTTGATATCACGCCTGATGGATTCGGTAATTGGCAGCCCACATAAAAACTTTTCAAACATCAGGTTACTTTCCAATTGCTTTTCTTGTCGTGTAGCTGCATAATGCAGTACGTGAATTGCTGTATCGATATCGGTAAAATTGTTTTTGGTATCTAACAAATTACAATTGGTAAAGAAATGTTTTAAAAAGGGGTGTAAAATGATTAATCCTGCATTTTGCACATAATAATCTCCTGTATCATCTACTACTGCCGGAGCTTTCTTTGTTGAGCTTTTTATTATTTGCTCGAATTCAGAAAATTTCTTCTGAATCACTTTCGCTTCATCCATTTGTTCATCAAGCTCATTTTGATGAGCGCTACTTGCCGCCTTATTTAATTCTTGAGTATCGGAATAAGGAGGAGTACCTGTTTCCTCTTTTAAGGCTTTAACACTGTTCTCTTCTGAATAGCTATCACTCTCATTCTTCGCGTTAATTTTAGCTTCAGTTTTATCAAGAGTATTATCTATTTTCTCTTCTTCTGAAGTTGTTTTTTCAGTCTCCTTTTCTTGTAATTCCTGACTTGATGTTAGACGTTCTTCATCACTTATTTCATTTTTAATTTCTTCCGAAGAAATCAAATCATCTGAAGCGCTAACTCTCTCTTTGGCTACAAGTTCTTCATCTTTATTATTAGCCAACTCTTGAGATTTTGAATCGGTTGTAATAAGCTCTCCCTTCTCAATATGTTTTTCTTCTATTCCATCAAGTTCTTGAATTTTGTTTTCTTCTTTAACAAGCTCTTTACCTTGATCAATTCCAATTGACTCTTTGGTCACTTCATTAAGGGTTCCAGATTTGCTATCTGTGCTATCTTCAAATGCTTTCTCTTCTGATTTTTCATGTTTATCACTAAAGGCATTTTTAGCATTTGTAGTAGTTTCTTTATACTCTGAGGTAAATGAGGCTTTTTTTCCTATTTCACCAACACTACTTTTCGATTCAAATAGCCTCTCTATTTTAATTTCAGCTAATTTTTCTGATTGGTTAATGACTTCTATTTCTTCTGATGATATTTCGAGAATTTTCAGTAGCACATACAACTCTTTAGCCATACTCTGTTTCTTAAACGTAATTTCATTTTTAGAATTCCACGCTACTTTTAAGGAAGTACTTTGCTTACTTATTAAAACTTTCATTAAGCTTAAAACAACTTGATTAAGGTGTGTTGCTTGATTTAGTGCTTGCTTGGATGTTATTCTATGATATACTTTATTAAACCTTTTGATTAACCGTTCAGGATTACTGGATTGAAAATAATCTATCAATTGCTGCCAAACAAATAACCTTTCTATTGGATTTACTTGACTTAATCGTAAAATTACTTGATCTGTGATAAGCTCTTTTACATTAAGGTATTGATACGATTTATCGAATAAGACTAACAAATCCTGATCAGAAAATTGCTTAATCACCCTTTCCTGAACTTCAATTTTCTCTAATAGTTTCGTGAACTGACTAGAAAAAGATGACTTAGTTGCTAATTCTGCAATGACTTCCGAAGAAAAATTTAATTGAGCGTCTGTAGCTTTCCACCAGGGTGACACGCCTTTTTCTATAAAAAAGAAAAAGGTTTTTAAATCACTTTCGTTTGAGTTAATAAACTCTACTCCCAATTGAGAAGTTAAATGAGAGGGTTCTATCGCTAGATTGACCTTTGAGACTACTTCACTTTTGATCAATTCTTTCAATTGCTCTAAGTGATTAGCATCTTCTAAAGAAATATTGATATCCAGTTTTGGGATATGTACAATTTCTGAAGGTAAGGTCGAGTCAATCGATTCAAAATAGGCTTCTATATAAGGAAGAATGTCATTCTTTAAAAACATATCTAGATTATCCCTTAGTTCATACGCAACAGCTTTACTGTTGGTATGAACATCAAGAAATACCTCATTAATGATATGATTTTGAAGAGCTATCATTTAGCTATTAAAAGAATTTGTTTACAAAATCATCTCTAACAATTATTCTCAGGAATTCTGGGACTTCAGTATCAATGATATAGGCTCTTAAATAAATTTCTAATTCCCCCATATCTTGACCATCTACATGAGGATCATAATTTAAACCGTCTAAACTGTTTAATCCGATTTCTATTTGTTGTTTCACTATATCTAAATTACCAACTAAACCATCTCCCTCTCTAATACGCGCTTCATCTTGGCAATGCAATAGATTGAAGAACAACATCGTTTGTTTTCTGAAATAATTGGCTAAAGCATCAAATGCAGGTTGGTTGTCGGCCAATGAAGGCAGTTGAGACCATGTTGTTTTAATCAGGTTTGCTAAATTATCTGCCCATAAATTATTATTTGTTCCGTTTAAGAAACTATCCGTCTGAGCTGGGTCAAGAATTTGATCGAATAAGTTTAATGTTGGCTGAACAGTATTGATATCCAGATTCTCATCTAAAGTTGTTCTATCATCTCTAATTCGCGTTGTTGTTGCTGGAATACATTCTTGAGCCCCTGATGAAATTTTAACCGTAAGATCTTTGCTTACTTCAATATCGGCACATGGGTCTCCAGATATGATCATTACAATTCTCACAGAATATTGATCTGTTGCTCCATCGGGTTTCTTTAAAACAACTGTTGGATTAGTTCCTGAAGCAGTATCACCCTGATCTCCAATTTTCCAATTAACACTTGAGGCTGGGAAATTTGACGCGTTAAAGTTCAACACATTTAATGTAACCATAATTTCACTATCTTCAGGAGAAATCACTAAGGCATCTGGACTCCAATCGAAATCTGCTAACGATGGTAGTTCTCTAACCATTAATGTTTCAGAAACACTATTGCCATTCACGCTAAAACTAATTACTTGATTAAATGGTGAGAAGGTACTGGAGTTAAATTCTAATGCGCTGTTTGCGGCATTCACATTCATTCCTGTTAAACCAGCTGGACCAGCAATGGTTACTTCTCCTCCACTTGGTGTTGTTGAGAATCCAATTTCACCAATAAATGTTTCATTTGGATCCAAACACAACTCATCTATATCTAAGTTCAGTTCAAAATTTGTTGGTATCACTTTCACTAAGACTACTCCGGTTATAGGTGGTACATCACTACAAGGTAAACCAGTAAGTGTTAAACTATATGAAACCGTGAATGTATTGTTCACCACTTCATCTGGTACTGCAAAATTCATCACTGGATTTTTCTCCGTAGAACTTGATGAGTTGATATCACCAAATTGCCAGTTATACGTCACATTTGGAAAATCTGTATCTGGAATATTCTCCAATGTAAACCCTACTTCAACAGTTGGATCTCCTTGGTTTACGCTAGGACTCGTAGGATTGAATGTAACTACTCCTCCAGTTGGACGTAGGGCGATAAGTAATTGTGGGTTTGATAATGGTTGCCCGTTGACACTAAAGGTAACTGGTGTCCCAAAGCTATCAAACAGACTAGGATTCATCGTTACTACATTCACTGAGTCATTTTGAACAATATCCAGTCCTGCAACTGTCTCATTAATTGTAACTACTCCATCTGTTGGAGCAACTGCAAATGGAATTAGAAGTCCGTTATCATCATCTCGTTCATAACAAATATTATTGCTTGATAGCTCTATTGATGCTTCTATTATAGTTATTGTTATTGACTGTTCTAAGAATACCTCTTCACAAGGCACTCCAACGATAATTAGATCTACATCTCTTACAATCTCTCCTGTTGCTCCAGGTTCTATATCATAGGTATGGCTTACGGTCGCTCCATCTCCTGTGTTTCCATCTCCAAAATTCCATTGAAAATCTAAGAAGTCTATTTCAACTGCACTTAAGCCATTTACAGAAAATTCTACTGTTACACTAGATTCACCTTCATTAACCTCAATGATATTAGGTACCCAACTAAACGTAGCATCTGTTGGTCTTCTCCTAACCATCAAACTTGCTCCTGGAATTGGATCTCCATTACCCAAGAAGGTAATTGGTGTATTGTATTCTGTAAAGCTGTCTGGATTTACAATAATTTCTGAATCTGTGATTTCAATTCCTGCAATGTCGTTTACTGATAGTGTAAATCCATCTGGCGTAATTGTATAAGCTGTACTTTGTACTTCTCCGCTATCTCTATCTAAACATAATAGAGGGCTATCTAATTCTAAAGTAGCATCGATATCGGTTATCGTGATGGTTACCGTTTTCTCAATTACCACTAGATTACACGGTCCGCCCTCTAAGGCTAATTTCACTGTAAAGCTAACTTCTCCAGGCTCTTGATTGGATAGATCGTAGGTATTAGAAACGTTACTTTCTCCTGATGCGGCATTTCCATCTCCGAAATCCCAATTGATTTCTAATTCTGATAATTCCTGATCTGTTAAGCCAATAATTGAGAAGTTAAATTCAATACTTGGATCTCCCTCATTTACTACTGGATTTTCAGGATCACATAAGATATCTGCAAAAGTTGCCTTATTTCTGATTACTATTGTTGGTTCGGCTAAAATTTCACCATTTACATTAAAGCTAATTGGTGTATCATAGGCCGTAAAGAATCTTGAATCAACAATTATATATCCGTCATCAAAAGCAATACCTGCTAAATCTCCATTTACTGCTACTGTAGCTTCACTTGGAATGACTGTATATGGAATGCTAATTACTTCGTCAAATCTTGGATCTATACAAAACTCAGTACCATCGATCGTAATCTCTACTATTGGATCTTCAAAGATGATTGGTTCTATGGCTATTTCAGAAGAACAAGGACCGTTTGAAATAGTTAAGCTTGGAATGGCTATGTTGGTATTGTTTACAGGTAATTCATATCGGATTTCGACATTACCATCTGCATCTGGAAGCAATGTTGATGTATTTCCATTTCCAAGATCCCATAAGAAGGTGGTATCGGTATTGATTTCAACTCCTGTAACGTTAAATACTACAGTAGCTATGGTTCTATGATCGTTATAAGTTACCGTATAGGTTACTGTTGGATCACCCTTATCGTATACAATAATGCTGGCTGTCGTTTCTTCATCATTTACAGTAAAGGTGATTTCTGTTCCGTATAAAGATGGATCAACCACATTCGCATCAAAGAAATATACTCCATTATCGTCTTGTATCACACCACCGTTGATTCCATCAGGAACAACTGCTTTAATTTCGCCATCTACAGGAGAAACGACAAAAGCTACAGGTAATGTTTCATCATCTAAACAAATATATGGGACAGGCAAACTTAAGAATACAGGCTCTTTTGGAACAATAAAGTTTATAGGTGAACAATCTGAACAACACATATACGGCAGACAGAAATCTGCGACTACCGTATTCTTAGTCGTTGCATTACTATTCGAAATAAATTTTGTTGTTTGTTCCTACAATTGCCGGATTAAAGAAGAGCATAAAAAACTCTTTATTACCAACACTTCTATCCTTAATTTTTACAATTAACTTTTTACCATCTGTTTCAGCCCCTAAATTATTAGCATATCCTGCTCTACTCCATTTGTCGTTCAAGAAACCTGCTAGGTTTGCAACGGTTTCATCTATGGTATCTCCAATCAATACAATTTCATCAAGTTTATTTTGTGTTCCTGCTGTACTTCTGTGTAAAAAGGCAAAATTTACTGAAGCTCT
>JABSPN010000075.1 GCA_013214425.1 Flavobacteriaceae bacterium
TTTTTTTGTTATGAATTATTTACTTCATTCTTAGCCTTTTCAAACTCTTCCAACATCTCATTTAAGATCTGAGCTGCTGGTTTGACTTCATGTATCAAGCCGGCTATTTGTCCGATTTCTAATTCTCCTTCTTCTAAATCTCCTTCAAACATACCGCGTTTAGCTCTGGCTCTTCCCAATAGCTCTTTAATTTCGTCTACCGTTGGGTTTTTAGCATATAATTCCTGAACATCATTATAAAACTTATTCTTAATCAAACGTACTGGAGCTAATTCTTTTAATGTTAACTGGGTATCGCAGTCTTGAGGATTCATTACTGGCTAAAAATCGGCCTCCTACCTGAACAGCATCTGCTCCTAAGACCATGGCTGCTAACATACCTCGTCCGGTTGCAATTCCACCTGCAGCAATTAAAGGAACTTGTAATTGTTCCTTCACCATTGGTATTAAGGTAAAAGTTGTGGTTTCCTCTCTTCCGTTATGTCCACCTGCTTCAAAACCTTCGGCAACTACAGCATCTACTCCTGCATCCTGAGCTTTTAAGGCGAACTTGACACTGCTGACAACATGCACAACGGTAATTCCTTTTTCCTTCAGCCAATTGGTCCAGGTTTTTGGATTTCCCGCGGATGTAAAAACAATTTTCACTTCTTCATCAACAATAATATTCATGATTTCTTCAATATTCGGATATAACATTGGAACATTTACTCCAAAAGGTTTATCGGTAGCCTTTTTGCACTTCTGAATGTGTTCTAATAAAACATCAGGATACATAGACCCTGCTCCTATTAAACCTAATCCGCCTGCATTACTTACAGCTGAAGCTAATTTCCATCCTGAATTCCAAATCATCCCCGCCTGAATTATCGGGTGTTGTATATTGAAAAGTTTACAAATTTTATTGTCCATATTATATAAAAAATCCTCTCCGCAAGTTACAGAAAGGATTGAATATTATTGATAAAAGTTATTACTGTTTTAAAAGTTTTATGGTCTGCCACACACCTCCACCTCTGAAGTTAGCAAGATACAATCCTGAAGACAAATGACTTACATTTAATGTAGCATTGTTTACATCTACAGTTCCATTTAATACTCTATTGCCTAAAATATCGTGAATCTCGTACTCCAATACATCTTCTTGCTGAGGAAAAATTACTGTTACCTGATTTCCAGCTGGATTTGGATACACACCAAAATCTCCAACTGGTAATTCAACATCATCTAAAGATAATAATACAGCTTGATCCAGATCTGGTATTCCATATCCTAATTGGAAATTAGGTGTGGCATAAATCGATGCTGATTCTTTTATTATCTGAACAATTTCTGCATTGGTTTTTCCTGGCAAAGCATCCCATAAACAAGCAACTCCTCCAGCCATTAATGGCGAAGAATAAGACGTTCCACTTCCTGAGGTAACACCTCCTCCAGTGTTAATATATGCAGCACCTTGACCTTGTACTACAACATCTGGTTTTAAACGACTATCAGATGTTGGTCCACGAGAACTAAAAGACGCATAATTCCCTAAGGAGTTTACTGCTCCAACCGTTAAGACATTTGGTCCGTCTGCCGGCATGGCAATTCTTCCGTCCCAGGAACTATTGTTCCCTTCATTACCTGCAGCATTAACCACTACCATTCCTTTAGAAAAAGCAATCTCGGCACCTCTGGTTATGAATGACGTGTTCCCGTCTAAGTCAGTGTTATAGTTGTAATTGTAATCAGGGTCATCAAAAGTGTAGTATCCTAAGGAAGTATTTAAAATATCAACTCCAAAGTAATCTGCTTGTTCAGCAGCCATTACCCAATAGGTTTCTTCAGCTGGTGTTTCAGAGCTTACATCTTCAGAAATAAACAAATAGAAACCTGCATCAGGAGCAGAACCAGCATAATTTGTGGCTCCGTTATAGTATCCTGCTATGAATGATAAGACATTAGAACCATGAGAATGGCCTGTGTAGAAATTACTAGAATCATTCACAAAATCCCATCCTCCTAATATTTGGCCGTTTGTTCTAATTCGATTAAAACCAGGATTGGTATCTACATTAGGAAAACCTGCATCAATTACAGCGATAATTCTATTGGCTCCTGTAAAATCATCTTCATGTAATTTATGACAATTGAACATTTCAATTTGATTGGTCGCATTTCCGTAGTCAAAAATAATGGAATTGGTTTCTTCCGGAAATTTATTACTATGAAAATCAACTGGATCGTTATCAGAATCTTGTCCAGTAAAATTGAGCGCATCATTTGCGAATTCAATATGATCTACATAAGTAAACGTAGTTGCTAAAGCATTGATATTTGCTTGAGATCCTGTAACATGGATTGCGTTTAACCATTTAGATGCTCCTATGTAAGTAATTCCCGTAGCATTACTGATATCAGTTATATAACTTGGAGTTACAGGTACATCTGTAACATCTAAGGCAATGCTTTGTGCAGTTCTTCTGTCCAATGCTCTTTGGGTAAGCATTGTTAAAGGATTGGCTAAATAATTCGCGACATTTTCTTTACTATCTAAATAAATCCAGGCATGCTCTTGGGCATTTGCGGCAGTAAATAATGAAGTAAAAAAGAAAAATAATAGTAGTTTTTTTTTCACGTTTTGGTGGTTTTAAATTGATAGCACCAAATTACGAAATAATTCCTGAACAAACTAACTCATTCTCAATGTAACAGGCTACAAACTGCCCTTCTGTGATAGCATGCTGCTTATTTTCAAAATCGACATAAACTCCATGATCAAAACAGTATACTATTGCTTTCTCTAAAGGTTGTCTATAACGAATCCTGGCCATCACTTCTAAGGTTTGATCTGGTTTTAATCTTAGATCTTCTCGTATCCAGTGAAATTCACCAGCTTTCACATAAAGTGTTCTTCGTAATAAGCCTTTATGATTTTTACCTTGCCCAGCATAGACTACATTTTCATTTACATCTGTCGCAATAACAAATAAAGGCTCTGGTGTTCCTCCTACTGCTAAGCCTTTACGTTGTCCAACTGTGAAAAAATGTGCTCCCTGATGCTTTCCTACTGTTTTACCATCACTAGAAGAATAGGTGGCTTTTTCAGAGTAAAAAGCCAATTCATTTTCTTTGGACGTGAACTCTGGAATAGTTCTTTTATATTCTGAATAGGTTTCAGGAATTTCAACAATATCACCTTCTTTTGGTTTCAGTTGTTGCTGAAGAAATTCAGGAAGTCTCACTTTACCAATAAAACATAATCCTTGAGAATCTTTTTTATCGGCAGTAATTAAATTTTGTTCTGCAGCAATCGCTCTTACTTCTGGTTTTGTTAATTCACCAATTGGAAATAAGGCTTTAGACAATTGCTCCTGAGATAATTGACATAAAAAATAAGACTGATCTTTATTGTTGTCCTTTCCAGCGAGTAATCGATAAACTTCTTGTCCTTCTTTTACAATAGTATTTTTTCTACAATAATGTCCTGTTGCTACATAATCGGCTCCAAGATCTACTGCTATCTTTAAAAATACATCAAACTTGATTTCTCGATTACACAATACATCTGGATTAGGTGTTCGCCCTTGTTCATATTCATTGAACATATAGTCAACTATACGTTCCTTATACTCTACCGAAAGATCTACTGTTTGAAAAGGGATTCCCAGTTTTTCGGCTACCAACATAGCGTCGTTGCTGTCTTCTAACCAGGGACATTCATTAGAAATTGTCACACTATCGTCATGCCAGTTTTTCATGAAAAGTCCAATTACTTCATAGCCTTGCTCTTTTAAAAGATAAGCAGCAACACTAGAATCAACTCCTCCTGATAAACCAACTATTACTCGTTTCATTTTCTAAATTTTATGCAAAAATAAAAAAGGGATTGCAATTTGCCATCCCTTTTGATTTCTTTTAACTTATCATACTTCGACTATGCCTGGGCTATTCGAACGTCATAGCCAAGCTACTTTGGAGAAGGTGACAAGCTTCAGCGAAACGCGTAAGCTGACATGACAACATCATGTTTTCTTCTTATAAGGGTTTTTGGAAATGGTATAATCTTTCTCTTCGTAAAGCTTACCATTCTTATAATATTTCCAAATACTCACTCGTTTCCCCATATTGTATTTTCCGTCAATAGCTAACTTACCGTTTCCATCAAAATATTGAACTTTTCCATGTATTTCACCATCAACGTAGTTAAAGTGTTTGATTAACACGCCTGTTTCTGAATACATTTTTCGTTCTCCGTGAAGTTTACCCTTTTGATAGTTCTCCTCTTCGGCTAATTTACCTCCGTGATAATATACTTTTCTAACTCCCTCTAAAAGTCCATTTTTATAAAACTCTTCAGATAAAACTTCATTCGACTTTTTTTGGTAATACACCCATTTTCCTATGAGTTCCTTACCTTTCATTTTGCCTTGACTTACCAACTTTCCTGAAGAAGTATAATGCTTTACCTCGGCAATATCATTATCTTCATTAAATGTCTTAATTGTTGAAGGGTGTTTCTCACTCTTTTTGTGATAAAACTTAAACACACCAATCTCTTTACCGTGTTTAAACTCACCTGAATATCTAACTTTATTCGTTCCTTCATATTTCTTCTGCCATTTACCATGACGTTTTCCATGCTCATCAAACTGATTGAGCTTCTCTTGAGAAAAAGCAACCGATGAAATGAATAAGAAAAGTAATACTACCTGCTTCATGATTTGTTTTAATTTCAAAACGATTAAAAATACAAAATATTATCTAAGTAACAATCTCTGAATATACTATTCAAAAAAACTGACATTTTTTAAAAACAAACAGCATAAAAACATATGATTTTCAAATTGTTAAAATAAGTTAAATTTTATTTTGTTTAATGTTTTTACTTTTTTGCTTCGCATTTTTGTTTAACTTTACGACGGAATAATTAAACAAAATATCATGAAAACACTTTTAAAAACGAAAACATTATTATTGCTTTTAAGTCTTACAGTATTGACTTCTTGCAGTAATGACGACGACAACAACGCAACACCTACACCAAACATCGTAGAAACAGCATTAGCCACTCCAGATTTAAGTATTTTAGTACAAGCTTTACAAGCCGCAGATGGGGATTTGATCACTGTATTAAATGGTGATGGACCTTTTACAGTTTTAGCTCCAACTAATGCAGCATTCAACAACTTCTTAACAGCTAATGGATTTGCTAGTTTAGATGATGTGCCTACTGATGTATTATCTCAGATTTTATTAAACCATGTGATTAGTGGTGAAGTACTATCGACAAATTTAAGTACAGGTTATGTTAACACCTCTGCTTCTGGGGTAGGTGGAAACAACCTAAGTTTATATGTAAACACCTCTAGTGGTGTTCGATTTAATGGAGTTTCGAACGTAAGTACAGCAGATGTTGTTGCTTCCAATGGTGTGGTGCATATTGTTGATGCAGTAATTGGATTACCAGATGTAACAACTTTTGCTACAGCAGATCCTAACTTTTCTTCATTAGTTAGTGCCCTTACTGCTGATGCATCTTTCACTTATGTCTCAACATTACAAACCCCTGACGGAACTTCTCCTGCTCCTTTTACAGTTTTTGCTCCAACAAACACAGCATTCCAAAATTTATTGGATAGTAATCCTGACTGGAATACTCTAGCAGATATTCCAACTGCTACACTATCGGCGGTGTTGGAGCATCATGTAATCGCGGCGAATAATATTAGATCTTCGGTTCTTAGTGATGGACTTGAAACTCCTGCTACTCTTGAAGGAAGCACATTAACTGTTAATATTGACGGTGCTAATGTAAGCTTAACAGATGGAAGTGGTGGAAGTAGTAACGTAATTGCAGTTGATGTACAAGGCGTTAATGGTGTGATTCATGCTATTGACACAGTCTTGATACCTAGTCTGTAGTTTTTTAAGTTTTTTCTAAAACCAGAAAGCCATCAAGTTTACTTGATGGCTTTTATTATTTAGTTCAGTTTGTTCACTTTTTTCCTTTGCCTCTTTGTTGTTTTTCAGCCTCAGCCATCATCTCTCTCATTCGCTTTTGAAACTTGTTTTCTTTAACAGGCTTCTTTTTGTTTTCTTCTATTTGAGCTAATATTTTCTTTTCATCAATTAAGAACTTCTTAATCGCAAACATGATTCCGATGGTTAATAAGTTCGAAATAAAATAATACAAACTCAATCCACTTGCGTATTGATTAAAGAAGAACAACATCATGATTGGAGAAATATATAACATATACTTCATCATCTTTTGCATGTCTGGCATTCCTTCTTGAGTAGGCATCGACATATTTGCTTGTTGACTCTGGCTCATTCTCATGTAGAAGAAAATGGCAATCGATGCTAAGATTGGGAATAAACTCACATGATTTCCGTAAAAAGGAATTTCGAACGGCAATTTGAATACCTCATCGTAAGCCGATAAATCTTCTGCCCATAGGAATCCTTTTTGTCTTAATCCGATTTCTGAAGGGAAGAATCTAAATAATGCAAAGAAAATTGGCATCTGCATTAAGGCAGGTATACAACCCGACATCATACTTACGCCGGTTTTCTTTTGTAAAGCCATTACTTCTTGCTGACGCTTCATCGCATCTTTCTTATCTGGATACTTCTCATTGATCGCTTGCATCTCTGGTCTAATCACCTTCATCTTTGCACTCGATAAGTAAGACTTGTATACCAAAGGTGACATTAATAAACGAACAACAATTGTCATCAAGATAATAATCAATCCGTAGCTACCGATAAAACTACTTAGGAAGTCGAATATTGGAATAAACAACCATTTGTTTAAGTATTTAAACAAGAAGAAATCTCCCAGGTTGATAATTTCTGTTAGGTCTTTATCATACCCATTTAGTATCTGGTAATCGTTTGGGCCATAATACCATTGCATGTTTTCATTTATCTCTCCGTTTTGTAAGGCTAAATTCGTATCTAAATTATACTGCTTAAGATAAGGTGAATCTGACTCTGAAACTCTAGCTTCAGTCAACATTTTCTGTTTCATATCTGCCTTAGCAAAAGGCTTGTCGGTCAATAAGATTGAAGAGAAAAAATGTTGTTTGTATCCTACCCAGGTTACCGAATCAATCACATCATCATCGTCAGAAGTGTAGGTAAAACAATCTACTTCACCAGCATTGTAGTGTAAATAAGAGTTTTGATGTTCGTAAGAGATACTCTTTTCGTTTCTTATAGTCTTTAAATCCCATTCTAATTTGATTGGATTATTACTATTGATCACATCACTCAATCCTTGGGAACGGATAGCGAAATCGATCATATAGTCTTCTTTTTTAATCTCGTAACGGTACTCTAAGAACTTGGTATCTGAAACTTTCAGTTTCATCGATAATACCTGACTTCCATCTTTTTGAGTAAGTGTTGGACTAAAATAAAGATCTTTTGTATTTAGTATTCTACTGTCTGTTGTTCCGAAGTTAAGATTAAAATCAGCATTATTATCTTTAACTAAGTACAGTGGTTTTTTATCAAAGGTCTTGAACTTTTTTAACTCAGCTGTTTTAAGGTATCCTCCTTTATTACTGAATTCTAATTTTAATAAATCAGTTTCTACTGTAGTGGTTTGATCTGAAGCATTTAATCCAGATGCAGCAAAATAACCTAATTTGCTTTGTAAAGCGACAACAGCAAGAGAATCTTTACCATTGGCTTTAAAATCTTCAGCAGTGACTTCTTTAGTATTTGTATTCGTACTGGTTGAAGTGCTATCGGTTTGAGCTGTTTGCTCTGTTTTAGTATTTTCGTCTGCATTTTCAGGATTTTCTTCATCACCTTTGTTATTGTAGAACATGAAGGTAATTAACCCTGCGATAAGGATATAACCAATTAATTGGTTTAAATCGAATTTTTTGTCTTCCATAATTATTTTTTGATGACAAAGCGGTGCTTTATCATTTATAAATTGTCAAAAAAGCGACCAAATATACGAATAATGACTAATTGACACGTTTCTTATTCTCTAAAGCTGCTTTAACAAAAGCTACGAATAGCGGATGTGGTGCTGCCACAGTACTTTTATATTCTGGATGATATTGTACTCCCACAAACCATGGATGGTCTGGAATTTCAACTATTTCTACTAAATTGGTTTCAGGGTTAAATCCGGTAGCCTTCATTCCTCCTGAAACAATTTGACCTTTATAAAGATTATTGAATTCATAACGATGACGATGGCGTTCTCCAATAATTTCTTGTTGATACACATCGTATACAATTGAATCTTTTTCTAGTTGACACTTCCAAGATCCTAATCGCATTGTTCCCCCTTTGTCAACTACAGTTTTTTGCTCTTCCATTAAATTGATTACTGGGTGTTTGGCTTTCTTGTTCATTTCAGTAGAAATGGCATCTTTTAATCCAAGAACATTTCTAGAGAATTCAATCACTGCCATTTGCATTCCTAAACAAATTCCGAAGAAAGGAACCCTATTTTCTCTGGCATATTGAACTGCGTCAATTTTTCCTTCAATTCCTCTTTCTCCAAAACCAGGAGCAACAAGAATTCCATCTAATTCTTTTAACTCTTCAATATTAATATGTTCTGAGTGAATTGACTTGACTTTTACTTTTACTTCATTAGCTGCACCTGCATGAACAAACGCTTCTAATATTGATTTGTATGAATCTTGTAACTCTACATACTTCCCAATTAAACCAATAGTTACTTCATCTTTTGGATTTTTATGACGCTTTAAAAACTCATTCCAATGCGTTAAGTCTGGTGTGTTTTCATGAGACAATTTTAAACGCTTTAAAACTGCGGTATCCAATCCTTCTTCCAGCATCAAATTAGGCACATCATATATAGTAGAGGCATCTATCGATTGAATTACCTCCTCTTTTTGCACGTTACAAAACAGCGCTAATTTTCTTCTGATATCATCTGTCAATTCATGCTCTGTTCTACACACTAAGATATCGGCTTTTAATCCGCTCTCCATTAAAGCTTTCACTGAGTGTTGAGTTGGTTTAGTCTTTAACTCTCCAGCTGCTGCTAAATAAGGCACTAATGTTAAGTGAATTACAATCGCGTTTTCATCACCTAATTCCCATTTCAATTGTCGTACAGCTTCTATATAAGGTAAGGACTCAATGTCACCTACTGTTCCTCCTATTTCAGTAATGACAATATCATAGTCTCCAGATTTACCTAAAATCTGAACTCTTCTTTTTATTTCATTAGTGATATGCGGTACAACCTGAACTGTTTTTCCTAAGAATTCTCCTCGTCTTTCCTTTTCTATAACCGATTGGTAAATTCTTCCTGTAGTCACATTATTAGACTGGGAAGTAGCCACATTTAAAAAGCGCTCATAATGCCCTAAATCAAGATCTGTTTCTGCACCATCTTCTGTTACATAACATTCTCCATGTTCATAAGGATTTAACGTACCTGGATCAACATTAATGTAAGGATCTAATTTTTGAATGGTTACTGAAAAACCTCTTGCTTGTAGTAACTTGGCTAAAGAGGCGGCTATGATACCTTTTCCTAAAGATGATGTAACCCCTCCGGTTACAAAAATATACTTAGCTGTGTGTGACATGTGTGCGCTGTTAAACGCATGCAAATTTAGGGATTTATCTGAAATTATTTTGGATTTAAAAGACTTATTTTTCCTAGTTTAGAAATTCTTTTGAATATTCCGAATCAAATGTTCTAATCCATTCATTTTCAGCTCGTATACCTGTTGCAATTGTAATCCCAACTTCCCTTTCGGAAAGCCTTTATTCTGATACCAAACAAGATAGTATTCTGGTAAATCAATTAAATACCTGTCTTTGTATTTTCCAAAAGGCATTTTGGCCTTCGCTAAATCTATTAGGAATTGTTTATCAATCACTAAATTTTGGTATTTCAGGCGTGAGTTTTTCTCCATCCCAAGTTAACTCTAAACTAACTTCACGAGTGACTTCATGTTTGGACTCTTCATCTTCTAAAACGTAGCTAACTCTTGTGAATTTTATTTTATCTCCAATAAACTTGAATTCTTCACTAAATGAATATATATCAGCATCAACAATTTGGGATAAATCTGCTATATGAGTGAGTTCATTCTCAAACCAAAATATATAGGTATAACCTCCTTCTTGCCCACATGCTTCAGAAAAATAATCTACCTTCAATATATTATCAAGCCTAGGAAGTCCATTGTTTCCCAATAAACTTAATTCAAATTCATTCCCTGAAAGTCTAAATTCTTTTTCCTCTATCAGTTGTGCATTATCAATAACTCTAGTTAATAAAATCACTTGATGATCTTCTTTTTTTTCTTTCCGAAGAGAAAATAGAAATACGTGATCGTTTTCTTTAATCCTTTTTAAGGAAAGTAAGCCCCCAACAATAAATCCTTTTTTCCCTTTATATTCAACTTGATACCAGGAATAATCAATATTATTGTAAGTATACT
>JABSPN010000076.1 GCA_013214425.1 Flavobacteriaceae bacterium
CACTTGTGGTGGACACCTAGGTCATGTTTTTAATGATGGTCCTAAAAAGACTACGGGTAAACGTTATTGTGTGAATTCAGTATCTTTAGATTTCAAACCTAAGGAATAAATATGTCAAAATACAAAGTCAACAAAACAGAGGAAGAATGGAAAGCTCAACTTGGTGATGAAGCGTATAAAATTCTGAGATTAAAAGGTACAGAGAGGCCGTTTACGGGAGAATACAATTTGCACTATGATAAGGGCAATTACAATTGTAAAGCCTGTGACGCAACACTTTTTGAAAGTAATTCAAAGTTTGATAGTGGTTGTGGATGGCCTTCTTTTGATGAATCAATACCAGGCACCGTCGAATACGTAAAGGATTACAGTCATGGTATGATTCGTATTGAGATTTTATGCGCTAATTGCGGGTCACACCTTGGGCATGTTTTTAATGATGGTCCAACAGAAACAGGAACACGCTATTGTGTCAATTCACTTTCGATTAATTTCAACAAAGATTAAACCTTTTTTGTTTTCAGGAGTCTTAGAAATAAAACAAGACATCATGAAAGCATTTTATATTTTAATTTTAGCCATTATTTTATCATTTTCAATAAGTTCTTGCGCTACAAGAACAAGAGTTGTTACCAAACCTGCTCCAAGTGTTACAGTAGTAAAAGTCGCACCTAAAAAACACCGTATCGTTACTGTAAGAGGAAAACGATATTATTATTGGAACGGCCGCCATTACAGAAAAACACGAAGAGGTTACGTTTATGTAAGGATATAAAATAAGAGAGAAGCCATTGCTTCTCTTTTTTATTTTAAATGAACTTTTTAAATTATTGTTATTATTCACTTTCATTTTGTAAATTCGTCTGCTCAAATTTCAGAAAAAATTCATAACACATGAGTACATATGATATCATCGTTCTTGGATCTGGTCCAGGAGGATATGTGACAGCAATTAGAGCTTCACAATTAGGTTTAAAAACCGCTGTAATTGAAAAAGAAAGTTTAGGGGGTGTTTGCCTTAACTGGGGATGTATCCCAACTAAAGCTTTACTTAAGTCTGCACAAGTATTTGAATACCTAAAGCATGCAGAAGATTATGGTTTATCTGTTAAAAATCCTGAACACGACTTTACAAAAGTTGTGCAAAGAAGTCGCGGTGTAGCTGAAGGAATGAGCAAAGGTGTTCAATTTCTTATGAAAAAGAATAAGATTGATGTCATCTATGGTTTTGGAAAATTAAAGGCAGGTAAGAAAGTTGAAGTTACAGATAAAGAGGGTAAAAAGATTGAGTATAGTGCTAAGCATATTGTTGTAGCAACTGGTGCTCAATCTAGAGAACTCCCTGCTTTAAAGCAAGATGGTAAAAAGGTTATTGGCTACAGAGAAGCGATGTCTTTACCTGAGCAACCTAAAAAGATTATTGTTGTGGGTTCTGGAGCTATTGGAGTAGAATTTGCCTATTTCTACAACTCAATGGGAACTGAAGTTACTGTTGTTGAATACATGCCTAAAATTGTTCCAGTTGAGGATGATGATGTATCGAAACAATTAGAGCGTTCTTTTAAGAAATCTGGAATTAAAATCATGACTTCTTCTGAAGTAACTTCTGTTGATACTTCAGGAAAAGGTGTTAAAGCCACTGTAAAAACTAAGAAAGGTGAAGAAGTGTTAGAAGCCGATATCGTATTGTCTGCAGTAGGAATTAAAACAAATATTGAAAATATTGGTTTGGAAGATGTAGGAATTGCTACAGATAGAGATAAGATTTTAGTAAATGATTATTATCAAACTAATATTCCAGGTTATTACGCTATTGGAGATGTTACTCCCGGTCCTGCTTTAGCTCACGTAGCTTCTGCGGAAGGAATTCTTTGTGTAGAAAAGATTGCTGGACATAATGTAGAGCCTATCGATTACGGAAATATTCCTGGTTGCACCTATTGTTCTCCTGAAATTGCCAGTGTCGGTATGACAGAAAAGCAAGCAAAGGAAGCAGGTTACGATATTAAAGTAGGTAATTTCCCATTCTCTGCTTCAGGAAAAGCCAGTGCTGCTGGTACTAAAGAAGGTTTCGTTAAAGTTATTTTTGATGCCAAATATGGTGAATGGTTAGGGTGTCATATGATTGGTGCTGGTGTAACTGATATGATTGCCGAAGCCGTTTTAGGCAGAAAATTAGAAACTACTGGTCATGAAGTGTTAAAAGCAATTCACCCTCACCCTACTATGAGTGAAGCTGTTATGGAAGCAGTTGCTGATGCTTATGATGAAGTGATTCATTTATAAAAAAGTGAAAAAATAAACGGAGAAGCGCAATTTTATTGCGCTTTTTTTATTGTTTATAAAAAGCTCCTGATCGCCAACTCATAGCTTTTGAATCCAAAGCCAGAAATTATCCCAACTGCATTTGGCGCTACATATGATGTATGTCTGAAAGCTTCTCTGCTTGTTACATTAGAGATATGCACTTCTATTACTGGAGTAGTTATAGCTTTTATCGCGTCTCCTATTCCCACAGAAGTATGTGTGTAAGCAGCTGCATTTAATATAATACCATCATAATCAAAGCCAACTTCATGTAGTTTATCGATTAATTCTCCTTCAATATTGGATTGGTAATATGCTAATTCAATAGCGGAGAATTGATTCTTTAAATCAGATAAATACGCTTCGAATGTTTGATTACCATAAATATCTGGTTCTCTTTTCCCCAGTAAATTTAGGTTTGGTCCGTTTATAATGATCAATTTCATAATTCAAAGAAAAGAAAAAGCGTTTCAAATACGAAACGCTTTTAACATATTTATTCAAAATATCGATTAGTTGAATTTGTAACCAACTCCAATTGTCAACATATTGATTTTATTAGATGTATCAGATGCATCACCAGTATAGTAATCGTTTATCTGAAAATTATAACGTGCCTGTGCAAACCACTTGTCACCAAAATCATAACCAGCTCCACCTCCAACTAAGATTCCAAAGTTAGTAGTTTCATCTCCAGATTCTTCTAAAACATAGTTTAATGTTGGTCCAGCTTGTAAATTAAAGCTATCAGCGACATAAAACTTGGCCATAATTGGCATTGTTAATGAATTGAAATCACTAATTGCAGAGAAAACCAATTCAGGTTGTACATGAAACTTATCTGATACAGCAATATCAGCTAAACCTCCTACAAATACACCTGACTCACTTCCACTAGCTTCAAATCCAGCCGATTCGACTTTTTGATGTCCTGAAACATAACCAGCTGTAGCAGCAAAAGAAACGTCTTGTGCTACTGCGAATGTCATTCCGAATAATGCAACTGCAATAAATAATTGAAATTTTTTCATAATAAATCGTTTTAAATTTTAATTTAGTTTAATGTTAATATCGATAGGAAGTTTACAACTACTGTGCCATAAAAATATCAAGGCTGCAATATTTAACTAAAATTTCAGATGAACTGGCAGAATGCACTTAAAGATTTTCAGTATTATTTACGCTTAGAAAGAGGCTTGTCTCAGAATTCTATCGATAATTACTCGTTAGATATCAACAAGTTATTGAGTTATCTTGATGAGTATAAAATTCACAGTTCACCAATTGATATCGATGAGAAAACGCTTCAGGAATTTATCTATACCATATCTAAAAAATTAAACCCACGTTCGCAAGCCAGAGTCATTTCAGGATTAAAAAGCTTTTTTAATTATTTAATTTTTGAAGATTACAGAAAGACCAATCCTTTAGACTTAATCGAAAGCCCTAAAATTGGAAGAAAACTCCCTGATACCTTGTCCATTAATGAAATTGACAAGTTAATTAGCAGCATCGATTTAACCAAAGCACAAGGTGAGCGTAATCGTGCTATATTAGAAACTTTATACGGTTGCGGCTTAAGAGTTTCAGAATTAACCCATTTAAAAATTTCAGATCTTTACTTCGAGGAAGGTTTTATAAAAGTCACAGGAAAAGGGAATAAACAACGATTTGTACCTATAAGTCCTGTTACACAAAAATATATCAATATTTATAAAGATGAAATTAGGTTACATAATACTATTGCTCCCGAACATCAGGATATACTCTTTTTAAATAGAAGAGGTAAGCAACTAACTCGAGCCATGATTTTTACTATTATCAAAAGGCTTGTTAAATTAAATGGAATTGAGAAAAGTATAAGTCCGCATACTTTTAGGCATTCTTTTGCTACTCACCTTCTGGAAAACGGAGCCGATTTAAGAGCCATACAACAGATGTTGGGGCATGAAAGTATTACCACAACTGAAATTTATATGCACATAGACCGAAAACATTTGACCGAGGTAATCAATACGTTTCATCCTAGAAAATAAAAAAGCACCAGTAAAGGTGCTTTATAGAATTATTAATAAGCTATAGTTATTTTGCAATATTAACAGCTCTTGTTTCTCTAATAACGGTGACTTTAACTTGTCCAGGATAAGTCATATCAGTTTGTATCTTTTGAGATATTTCAAATGAAAGGTTTGCTGCCTTTTCATCGTTAACTTTTTCACTTTCTACAATAACTCTTAATTCTCTACCAGCTTGAATTGCATAGGCCTTTTTAACACCTGTAAATGCAAAAGCAATATCTTCTAGATCTTTCAATCTTTGTATATAGGAATCTAATACTTGTCTTCTTGCACCTGGTCTTGCTCCTGAAATCGCATCACATACCTGCACAATTGGCGATATCAGCGATTTCATTTCAATTTCATCGTGGTGAGCACCTATAGCATTACAGACATCAGCTTTTTCACCATATTTCTCAGCCCACTGCATTCCAAGAATTGCGTGAGGAGTTTCTGTTTCATTTTCAGGAACTTTTCCTATGTCGTGTAATAAACCAGCTCGCTTCGCTAATTTAGGATTCAATCCTAGTTCACTAGCCATTACACCACAAAGCTTAGCAACTTCTCTAGAGTGTTGTAATAGGTTTTGACCATAAGAAGATCTGTATTTCATTCTACCTACAGCCTTGATTAATTCAGGATGTAAACCATGGATACCTAAATCGACAACTGTTCTTTTACCAACTTCGATAATTTCACCGTCAATTTGTTTTCTGGTCTTTTTTACAATCTCTTCAATTCTTGCTGGGTGGATTCTTCCATCTGTCACCAATTTGTGTAATGACAATCTCGCTACTTCTCTCCTTACAGAGTCAAAACAAGAGAGAATAATTGCTTCTGGGGTATCATCAACAATAATTTCAACACCAGTAGCCGCTTCTAAAGCGCTGATGTTACGTCCTTCACGACCAATGATGCGCCCTTTAACATCATCAGATTCTAAGTTAAAAACAGAAACACAATTGTCTATTGCTTCTTCTGTACCAATTCTCTGAATGGTATTAATGATAATTTTCTTTGCTTCTTGTTGGGCAGTAAGCTTAGCTTCTTCTAAGGTATCCTGAATAAATGACTGAGCGTCAGCCTTAGCCTCTTGCTTAAGGGATTCCACTAATTGTTCTTTAGCATCGTCGGCAGATAAACCAGAGATCCCCTCTAGCTGTTCTATTTGCTTCTTATGCATTTTATCTAACTCAGAACTTTTCTTGTCTAAGTATTCTAATCTGTAATCGTAATCTTTACTTTTCTCTTCTAATGATCCGTTTATTTGTTTTTGTCTGTTTAATTCAGAAGAAATTTGAGATTCTTTGTCTCTGGTTCTTTTTTCTGCATCTGAAATTTTCTTCTCTCTTGATAAAATTACCTTTTCGTGTTCTGCTTTTAGTTCAATGAACTTCTCTTTCGCTTGCAGCATTTTATCTTTCTTTATGTTTTCGCCTTCTTTATTAGCATCCTTAACAATCCTGGAAGCGTCTTTTTGCGCGTTTTTTACAACTTTTGACGCATTATTTCTCTCAATTATTTTGGCGATAACAAATCCTAATATTAAACTTACAACAGCCGCTATAGCTATTGGAATTAAATTATCCATATTATTAAATTGGGTTTATATATAAAAAAAGCCCACATCAAAGAAGTTTTTGTATAAACTCCGAAAAAACAGGTTTAGAGCTAACTATTTGGTCAAGGATCTGTTCTAGACAGCTTGCTTTTGCAAAAAAGACTCACTCTTCTTAATAAAAACTTGTTGAGTTTATCAAAATAAAAAATTGATGTAGGCAGTACTATTTTTTAAAGAACGTATTAACTAAGTATTTGATCCAGAAAAGAATTAATTGTGTTTAATTTCTCTTCTGTCTCTAAATTCATAGTTTTTTTATCTATTATATTTTGTTCAGTTCGAGAAGCAAATTGTAAAGCACACATGGCTAATACATCTTGTTTGTCTCTTACTGCGTAACTTTGCTCAAATTGCTTAATCATTTCTTCAATCTTCTTAGCAGCCTTCCGTAAACCTTCTTCCTGACTTGGGTCAATGTTCAATGGATATACCCTATCTGCAATTGAAATCTTGATTTTAAGCTTATCTGACATATAGTTCATACAGACAACTGCTTGATACAGTAATCTATTTCTTTAATTATATTGTTTATTTTGAGCTTAGTTTCTCGTTTATAATCATTACTACCTAACATTGATTTAGCAATTTTCAGAGTATCCAATTCTTCACTTTGAAGTTTGAATTTTGACAACAACTCTTCTTTTTCAAGAGTTATTTGGTCAATTTCTCCAAGTAATCGCTCATTTTCACTTTTGAGAAAGTCAAGCCTCGTATGCACTTTTTGTAACTTAAACTCAATTGATTCAACTACTTGTGAAATCTCACTCATTACTAAAAAATTTCAATGATCTATTGCTACAAATCTAACACTTCATTTCCTATTTAGCAATTCATTTTTGAATAAAACGTTATTTATAAAAAAAAAAATCGTTTTCAACTTTATATTTATAAAGAAAAGTTCGCGCATGAAGTTTTTTTATATTTTAGTAGCAAGCATAAAGAACATGAAGAAGCACCTCATATTTATTTTAATTCCAATAATTGGATTAGCTCAACAAACACATCCCAGAGATTATTTTATCAAACCAATGGATATTCCAATCGTTTTGTCGGGTACTTTTGGAGAACTTCGATCTAATCATTTTCATTCTGGGGTTGATATTAAAACTCAGCAGCGAGAGGGAGTCGCAGTTGTTGCTACTGCAAAAGGAAATGTGAGTAGAATTAAAATTCAACACTACGGATATGGAAAAGCGCTTTATATCGATCACCCTAATGGCTACACTACTGTATATGCGCATTTACAGAGTTTTTCTGAAAAAATTCAGAGCTATGTAAAAAAACGTCAATACGACAAAGAATCCTATACCATAGAATTATTCCCGAAAAAGGGAGAATTAGCTTTTGAGCAAGGTGAAGTTATTGGCTACAGCGGTAACTCAGGTTCTTCCGGAGGTCCTCACCTACACTATGAAATACGCGATTCAAGCGAAAGACCTTTAAATCCTCTCATGTTTGGTCTTGATGTAAAAGATACGACAAAACCAACTATTAACGGCTTACATGCCTATGTAGCAAACGATAGTTCTCATGTAGAACAATCTCAAAAAAGAATTCAACTCAAATTAAACCGAGGAAAAGATGGGGTCTATTCCACCAAAGAAATAAGCGCCTATGGAAAAATAGGTTTTGGTATCGAAACTATTGATCAATTGGATATGGCTTATAATAAAAACGGCGTCTATATTATCTCCTGCTCCTTTAACGGTGAGGAAAGTTATGAATTGGATTATTCTAGGTTTTCATTTTCTGAAACTCGATATTTAAACCGATTGATTGACTTCTCTTATTACAAACAAAAGAAGAAAAGAATCCAGAAGTTATTTAAGGAAATTAATAATCCGCTAAGCATCATTAAAGACCATAACAATAGAGGTTATTTAAACATCAGCGACAATACTTCGGGCGTATACGAAATAAAAGTTGGTGATTATAAGGGTAATCATCAGTTAATAAGAGTTCCGATTAAAGGCAAAAAAGATCATATTGTATATAAAGATTCCATTTGTACCACATCTCATTTTGCTTTGTATGACCAACCTTTTACTTATTCTGAAAATGGATTTGATGTCTATCTTCCTAAACATAGTTTATATGAAGACACATATCTTGATATACAAACGAATGGCGATACAATAACACTACATAGAAACGATGTTCCATTGCACAAAAGAATTTCTATAAAATTTGATGTGTCTAACTATAGCGCTGAAGACAGAAAAAAACTTTTTGTAAGTGAATTGGATTATAAAAACAGGCCTACTTATAGTTCAACATATAAAACTTCTACAACATTTGAAACCAAAACAAAAACTTTAGGTAAATACACATTAACAATTGATAATCAAAAACCTAAGATACTTCCTTATAATTTTAAATCTAAAAAATGGTTAAGTAATTATCGCTACTTAAAAGTCAAAATAGCCGACGACTTATCAGGAGTAAGAAGGTATAGAGCAACCATAAACGGGAAGTTTATTTTAATGGAGTACGATTATAAAAAAGACTTACTTACCTACGATTTCAATGACAATATTATTACTGATACTGAAAATAAATTAAAAGTAATTGTTACTGATAATGTTGGAAATAGTAGTACTTTTGAAACTGTTTTTTATAGAAAAGTTAAAACCGATACCATTGAAAGCACCAATTAAAAAGTTACTACTACTCCCTCTTTTTCTGTTATCTACTATAGTTTTTGCTCAAGAATCCTATATTTCAGGAGTACTGTTAGATGAAAACAATAATCCAATACCTAATGTAAGTATTACAGCTAATGGAAAAGGTACAGTATCAAAAGATAATGGTTCTTATTCACTAGAAATTCCTACTGGACAAAAAGTTGAAGTAATTTTTAGCGCCTTAGGTTTTGAAGATACAAAGGCGACTTTCGATGTAGATGAACCACAAGTAATCAACTATTCCATTAACATGAAAGTTGATGAAATTACAATCGGAACTGTTACTGTAAGAGGAAACACCAGAAAAGACGACGGCACAATCCTTACAATCCCTTTAAAAGTAATCACCAATTTACCTGGAGCACAAGATGGAATTACCGATGTATTAAAAACTTTACCTGGAACCAGTGGTAATAATGAATTAAGTTCCCAGTATAGGGTTCGTGGCGGAAATTTCGATGAAAACCTTGTTTATGTTAACGATATAGAAGTGTATAGACCTTTCTTAATTAGATCTGGACAGCAAGAAGGACTGAACTTTGTCAACAGTGATCTTGTTAGTAATATCGATTTTTCTGCAGGTGGGTTTCAAGCAAAGTATGGCGATAAGCTTTCTTCAGTTTTAGACATTACTTATAAAACACCAACAAAATTTGGTGCCTCTTTAAATATGAATTTATTAGGTGGAAGTATTGCTGTTGAAGGCGTGTCTAAAGATTCAACCCTTTCAGGAGTTATAGGAGTTCGATACAGAGATAATAGTTTATTTGTAGACGCCAGAGAGACACAAACAAATTATGACCCTTTATTTGTTGATGTACAGACTTATTTAACTAAGCGTTTTTCTAAAAACTTCAGTATTAATTTTTTAGGAAATGCTAGTCTAAATCAATACAACTATGAACCAGAGTCTAGGCAAACAAATTTCGGTACACTAGAAAATCCTCTTGCCTTACTCGTTTTTTATCAGGGACAAGAAAGAGATCAATACCAAACCCTTTTTGGAGCTCTTAAAGCCAATTACGATAAGGTTATTGACAGTGTCGATCAAAAAGAAATTAACCTTAAATTTATCACCTCTACTTATCACACGATAGAGGAAGAACACTTTGATATTCTGGCTCAATACCGTTTGGGAGAAGTCAATACCGATATTGGTAGTGGCAGTTTAGGTGATGTTGAGTTTTCAGAAGGAATCGGTTCACAATTAAATCACGCCAGGAATGATCTAGACGCGTTAATCTTTAATGCAGAACATAAAGGATCTTATACCTATAACAAAAAGCGCAATAAACTAGATTGGGGGATTCGTTACACCCATGAAGATATTAGAGATAAATTAGTAGAATGGGAAGTAATTGATTCTGCTGGGTTTTCAATTAGACCACCATTCCCCGAATTTAACAATGATCAGCCTTATACGCCGTTCGAAGGACCATTAGAGCCATTTCAAAATATTAGAGCGACTAATTTTACCAATATTGATAGAATATCCGGATATGCTCAGTGGAGTAAAAGAGACTCTATCCAGAACCATAAAATATGGTACAACGTTGGTGTTAGAGCACAAAGCTGGACAGTTAGCGGAAGAAATATTGAGAGTAATTCGCAAATGACAATCAGCCCAAGGGCACAATTTGCCA
>JABSPN010000077.1 GCA_013214425.1 Flavobacteriaceae bacterium
GAAGAAGATAAGTGGATTACATTAAAAGTTTCTGCTGCGGCATTGAAAACTATTAATAAAAAAGGAATTGCTGCAGTAATCAAAGATGCTAGAGCAAAAGGATTTTTAAACAAATAATATAAAGTTTAAAGACAAGAGAAATGGCAAAGAAAGGTAATAGAGTACAAGTAATTTTAGAATGTACAGAGCATAAAGCTTCAGGAGAAAGAGGAACTTCTAGATATATTACAACAAAGAATAAAAAGAACACTCCTGATAGATTAGAGATTAAAAAGTTTAATCCTATCTTGAAGAAAATGACTGTTCATAAAGAAATTAAATAAGTTTGAATCATGGCAAAGAAAGCAGTAGCATCGTTACAAACAGGATCTAAAAGATTATCTAAAGCAATCAAAATGGTCAAGTCTCCAAAAACTGGAGCTTATACTTTTGTTGAGGCTATTATGTCTCCAGAAAAAGTAAACGACTGGTTAAAGAAGTAATCTTTTTTAATAAGAAATTTGTAAAAGCTACTTTCTAATAGAAAGTGGCTTTTTGTATTTAGGATTGACAAATTTTCAGGTAGTTACCTTTTGGCAAAGAACTTGGCTAATTCAATAAAAACACACACATGAGCTTATTTAAAAAAATATTTTCTAAAGAGAAAAAAGAAACACTTGATAAAGGATTAGAAAAATCAAGCGCTTCATTTCTTTCTAAGTTAAGTAAAGCTGTTGCTGGTAAATCTAAAGTTGATGATGATGTTTTAGATAATTTGGAAGAAGTGCTAGTAACCAGTGATGTTGGAGTCAATACAACGCTGAAAGTTATTGAAAGAATTGAAGAGAGAGTTTCCAGAGATAAATACTTGGGAACTGAAGAACTCAATATGATTTTACGAGAAGAAATCGCGGGGTTACTTTCTGAAACTAATTCAGGAGAAGAAACAGATTATGTCATTCCCGAGAATAAAAAACCTTATGTTTTAATGGTGGTAGGAGTTAATGGTGTTGGGAAAACTACTACTATAGGAAAACTAGCTTATCAATTTAAAAAGAAAGGACTTAATGTTGTTCTAGGTGCTGCAGATACTTTTAGAGCAGCAGCCATAGATCAATTACAAGTTTGGGCAGACCGCGTTGATGTACCAATTGTAAAACAGGATATGGGAAGTGATCCTGCCTCTGTTGCTTACGATACATTACAATCTGGTGTAGCTCAGGAAGCCGATGTGATTATTATCGATACCGCAGGAAGACTTCACAACAAAGTAAACTTAATGAATGAGTTAACTAAAGTGAAGCGTGTGATGCAAAAAGTTGTAGGTGATGCTCCGCATGATGTGATGCTAGTGCTAGATGGTTCTACAGGACAAAATGCTTTTGAACAAGCCAAACAATTTACAGCGGCTACAGAAGTAACATGCCTATCTGTCACTAAACTTGATGGAACAGCTAAAGGTGGAGTTGTTATTGGTATTTCTGATCAATTCCAAATCCCAGTAAAATACATTGGAGTAGGAGAAGGTATTGAAGATCTTCAAGTATTCAATAAAATCGAGTTTGTAGATTCTTTCTTTAAGAAGTAAGAAGAAACAAGAAAAGTTAATAGATGAACAGATCTAAGAGTTTTAGAGATTTAATTGTTTGGAAAAAAGCTCATCAACTTGTACTTGAAATATATAAAATTACTACTCAACTACCTTCCGAAGAGAGATTTGGCATAATAAGTCAAATAAGAAGAAGAGCTTCTTCTGTTCATGCAAATATTGTTGAGGGATTTGCTAGATCTAGTAAAAGAGAAAAAAGAAGAGTTTATTATATAGCTAATGCTACTTTAGAAGAAACTAGGTACTTTTTAATATTAATTAATGATCTTAATTATATTAATTCCGAAATACTAGAAAAACAATTAAAAGAAGTTTCAAAAATATTGAATTCCTATATTAAGAAATTAGAACTGAGTATCTAACCCCTACTTCTTACTACTTTCTTCTTAATTCTAAACCACATGAGAACAAAGACGCTTAAAAAAAATAAAATTAACGTTGTTACTTTAGGATGTTCTAAGAATATATATGATTCTGAAGTATTAATGGGACAACTAAAAGCCAATGGAAAAGATGTTGTTCATGAACAAGAAGGCAATATTGTTGTAATCAATACCTGCGGATTTATTGACAATGCCAAAGAGCAATCGGTTGAAACGATTTTAGAATACGTTCAAAAGAAAGAAGAAGGCGATGTTGATAAAGTTTTTGTAACGGGTTGCCTGAGTGAGCGTTATAAACCAGATTTAGAGAAAGAAATCCCAAATGTCGATCAGTATTTTGGAACTACGCAATTACCACAATTACTTAAAGCTTTAGAGGCCGATTATAAACATGAATTAATAGGAGAACGTTTAACCACAACTCCAAAAAACTATGCTTATTTAAAAATTGCTGAAGGTTGTGATCGACCTTGTTCATTTTGTGCTATTCCTTTGATGAGAGGAAAACACAAATCTACACCAATAGAAGACTTGGTAACTGAGGCAAAAAAGTTGGCTGCCGATGGTGTCAAAGAATTAATTCTTATTGCTCAAGATTTAACCTATTATGGACTAGATCTTTACAAGAAGAGGAATTTAGCTAAACTACTTCAAGAGTTAGTAACAGTAGAAGGAATTGAATGGATTCGTTTACATTATGCTTTCCCAACAGGATTCCCTACAGACGTATTGGATGTAATGAATAAGGAACCAAAGGTGTGTAACTACCTTGATATTCCGTTGCAGCATATCGCAGATGATATTCTCAAATCGATGCGACGGGGAACAACAAAAGAAAAAACAACTAAATTAATCAAAGAATTTAGGTCTTCTGTTCCTGAAATGGCTATTAGAACTACCTTAATTGTTGGATATCCGGGAGAAACGGAAACTCATTTCGAAACTTTAAAGGAATGGGTGAGAGAAATGCGTTTTGAACGTTTGGGATGTTTTACGTATTCTCATGAAGAAAACACACATGCCTTTAACTTAGAAGATGATGTTCCTGAAGAGATTAAAATGCAAAGAGCCAATGAGATCATGGAAATTCAATCTCAAATATCTTGGGAATTAAATCAGGAGAAAATAGGTAAAACCTATCGTTGTATGATCGACAGAAAAGAAGGAAATCACTTTGTAGGAAGAACAGAACACGATTCTCCAGATGTGGATAATGAAGTGTTGATCGATGCAGAAAAATTCTACCTCAAACAAGGAGAATTTGCTACTGTTAAAATTTTAGATGCTACCGATTTTGATTTATATGGAGAGGTGATACAATAAAGCCCCGCTCTTAAAGAGAAGCTAAACCAAATAAGCCTTTGAGAATGTTTTTTGGCTAATCTTCTCCATAAATTGATGTTTGATCTGCAGCTGTTATACTATTAACATAAATACCAATATGATTTACATCAGGGATGCCTTCTAGGTATCTATTTCCTGAAGCTGTAATTTCTAAACTTCCTCTATCAGCTTTAATTTGCCTTCCATCATCGGGGTTTACACCTTCATCATAGATTTGGTCTAATGTATTTCCAGTAATCACATTGGTAGCAAAAAAGAACAAGGAGCACTGGTTAATTGTTGAGTGCCTGTGAAAGAATAAGTTGAGCCACCTGTTATATTAACCAGAACGTATTGGTTTCCAGAGCAATGCTTGTAAAATCATCTGCAGTAGTATCTGTTCCGGTACTTAGATTAAAGACTTCATAAACATTAGTTGTAGTTGAATGTGTTTCAGTATGAATAACTGTTCCTGTGTCATTACTCTCCAAAATAGCAAATACTAGTCCTATTAACTGACTTGTTAATAAGTTGCCACCAATATCCCTTAAAACAGCTTGATAATTAAATGCCTGTGGTGTCTGAGCCAATACATTTTAGTAGAAAATAAAAAATAGAATCAAAAGCTCTAAAGATGATTGTGATAAAGTAGTACTTTTCATATTATTTTTTTAGTTAAAAAATCCTTGAGTTTCTTTTATTTTCCTATTTGTCAACCCTCCAATTCGAAACCTAACATCATTGTGATAAAAATTTTTTAAAAACGATTTTTTAGTAGTTTTGTATTAGACTTTGGAAATGAAAATTGACTCACCATTAAAACACCATCACATCAATAATTTGTCAAAATGATTTAAGTCTCTGAAGAAGACAGAAACATGGCTTTAAAAATTATTTATAAAGAGAAAAAAGAATAAGTTTGTTTTGTTGTTTTAATAAAATCATGAATTAAATTACTGAATAACAGAGGTGTAGTAGTGAACAGGTTGTTTGAGATGAAAAAATATAAATGTTTAAAAAAATTGAAAGGCTTAATTGCTGAAAACCTTTCATTAAAAAAATATTAACCTATGAAGGAGAGTAGTAATAACACTAATCACGAAGAACTAATTGAAGCTTTCTTGTCTGATCAAATGACTGATAGTGAAAAAAGTCAGTTTTTAAAACAATTGGAAAGTAATTCGGTTTTGAAAGAACAATTTGAAGAGACTAAACACGCTTACAAAGTTACTGAGATTGCAGGAAGAAAAGAATTAAAAGAAACTCTTGCGGATTTTGAAGAAGAAAAAACGGAAATAAAAACCGTATCCTTATTCCCTACAAGTTTAATTTTAAAAGTAGCGGTGGCTTTTATTATAGGTTTTGGTGGAACCTGGTTTCTATTGAATGGAGATGGAGTTATATCTAATCAGGAGTTATATGCTGCTAATTTTGAAGTGTACGAGGGACCTACTAATGTGCGAGATGGAGAACAAAGTGATGGAGGTTGGGAAAAAGGAGTTGTGCTCTATAATGAAGGAGAGTATGCCAATGCAATTAACGTGTTAAAGAGCGGATATCAGACAAAACCTGCATATATGGTCGATTTTTACATAGGAGTTTGCCATCTGGCTAAAGATAAAGCCGATTATCAAAAAGCATTAGGATACTTTGAAAAAGTAGTTGTTTTCGATAACGATTACAAACAGCAAGCCTATTGGTTCAAAGGTCTTTGTTATCTGGGATTAGCGGATACAGAAGAAGCGAAATACATCTTTGAGACCATCGTTTTAAAGGATTTCTATAATGCCGAAAAGGCCAAGGAGATTATTGAAAGTATGGGAAAGTAGTTTAAGGTTTCTTTTTTGATAAATATAATTTCTTGATTTTTTCAATCCATTCTCCTGTTGAATCGATGATTCCATATAGAATAATATCAACAATTTAATAGTACTCTGTATGAAATAATAGGAGAGATATACGCTCCCTAAAACTATGTAATGATTTCCAGAAACCTCAATTCCATAGGCGGATTGTACACTGGGAAGAGTATGGGTAAAGAAGTGATAAAATCAGTAAGATTTGCAGTTTTTTCATAAGATCTGTTTGTTTATGCCGAACTAACTAGTATTCGAATATTTTAAAGCCATTTTACCTCCTAGCTATCCAATTGGAATATATGTGAATGCCAACAAATTTTAAATCATAAAGATGCCGGAAGCATATAAGCAGTAGTAATTCCATCTAGTTAAAAGAAACCACCAATGCTAATGGTAAATTTCATTTTATGAGTTGCGCCAACTGATAAAGCTATTAAAGCTCAGACAAAAGTTCTCGTTAGTAACAAAAATAATTCTTGATGTGTCCGCTGTTATTGAAAAAGTTTTATCCAGAAGTTTCTGTTTTTTGTTTTCGAAAAAAGTAAATAAGCTGTCTCTAAAGTTTTAAAAGCAGCTTTTAAAACTTTGATATTTTGATCTCTTTCGTATACTTGTTGTACTAAATCACCTTTAGCGATTCGGAAAGAATGTTTTTTAGCAAGACCAGAATTTGGTATCTTTGAAAGAAGTCTAACAAATTCAATTATGACAGAATATCAAAAAAACAGACTCAGTGTAATTAATGCAAGAATTGAAAGATTAGAAGGGGAATCCGGTTTCGTAAAGAAGAACCTTTTAAAGGTGATTTTGGGTGGTGTACTCTTTTCCTTATTTGTACCCTTTTATTCTTCAAAAGGTAGCGTTGCCTCGGTTCATGAAACCGAAACTATTATAGAAAGATCAGACATGTCTTACATGGAAGTATTTATTTATACACTGTTTTTCTATGGAGTATTAGTTTTATTAGGACATATCGTGTTTACTATTCAGGAGAAAAATCAGCTAAAAAAACTACTACAAGAAAAAGAAGCTATTGAAGGGGATATCGCAATGGGATCCGATAAGTTGAATAATATTTAGTTTTAGGAGTTATGAGTTAAGGGTCAGGAGTTAGAAGCAAGAAGTAAGAATTGCAATACCTGTGTTACTCTGAACAAAGTGAAGAGTCTGATTAGCTTTGTTTTGCTAAGAAAGTATTTCATTGGCAAGAAGTTAGATGTCATAAATTATTTGTCCTAATTTGGAAAAACATCCCAGTAATCAATACGATATGTTTCGGATATGTGTTTGTAGACTTGTTCTTCGAGTTGAATATCTTCTTTGGCTTTCCAAATTTTATTAGCCAAGGTGACTATTAAATCTTCAAGAGAGGCTTTGTGATTTTGCCAATCATCGTGAGATTAAGTAAATCTGTCATAAAGAGCTTTGTAGCCATGTTTTAATAGTAAATTATAGCCTTCTTCTTCATGTTTTTTCGAGTATACAATTCCGAAGTGATACTTGTCTTTCCAATATCATGAGTGGCTGCACCAAACAAGATCAATTCTTTATTGAGTTTTATTTGAGGCCATTGATGACTCATTTTTTTAATTAATTCATTAGCGATCGAATAGACAATTTTCAGATTTTTTTTAATCGAATAGGAGCATTTAAATCTCTCAGTAATTCTGAAATTTCTTTAGGTGATCTAATGATATATAGCCTTAAAACTAAATCTGTTCATTCAAATACTTTGCCAATAAACTATGAAAATGATGCACACCTTTTTCTCGCGTAGGAGAGAAGCGACCAGCTTGATAAAACTTAGATTGTAATCCTTTATGAACTCCTTCTACCACAAATTCATCTTCGCGTTCTACTTTATCTAATAAAGCACCTGCTCCAGAATCTAACTTGCTTTCATCATAAACATAAGTAATAAAGGAGACCTTGGTTTTATTTTTACTAAAAGGTTTTACCACATTCACCGATAAGCCCCAGGGATAAAAGTTAAACATCATATTCGGGAATACCCAATAGTAATAAGCTGCAACATGCTTTCCGAAATCGGGATGTCCTTCTGGTAAATCAAAGGTTTCATCACCACCTTCAGAATAGCCGATTTGTAAATTCACATGTTCGTAAATTTCTGTAGTATAGCTTCCATAGTCTAGGGCAGCATTCAAATCTTCATGTACAAAAGGGATATGAAATCCTTCGAGATAATTGTCACAATATAAGGCCCAATGACAGTTAATGATATAATCTTTATTTCGGCTTTCATCTAATTTGAATTCATGTAACGGTAAAAAACCAACACGCTCTTTCATAACATCAATGACTTCTGAAAAATCAAAAGCAGGGTCTTGCCCTACAAACAAATGCGTTCCCCAATTACGTAATTGGAACTCATGTAAGTTATCACAGGGTCTTGGGAAATTTTTTGCCTCAGTAAATTCAGGCATCATTTTAAAACTACCATCCAGATTGAAACGTCTACCATGATACATACAAATCAAGTGCTTAGCTTTCCCTGGATTGTGGATCACGATATTACCTCTATGTGTACAAACATTAGTTAAACACTTAATGTGATCGCTTTTATCACGAACCAATAACATGGGCTCGGTAAGATAATTATCTAGTAAAGTAAAGGGATATACATGTTCCGATAAAGGAACTAAAGTATTCGCATCACCGATCCATTGCCAGGTGTGTTCAAAAATAGCTTCTTTGATACGTTCAAAAACGGTGTCACTTTTGTAGAAACTAGCAGGTAAGGTTTCGGCTTGGGAGATATCTGGATTGATATAGAATTTTTCCATAAACTAATTTACGCATTCTTGTTTTTTAGTCCAAAATAAAATGGAATTCCGACGAGTAATAAAACAACTCCCCATATAATAACTTCAATTCCGCTTCCAAAAATAACCCAAATACAGAATAGGATGGCCAAACAGGCAGTAAGTATTTTGAAGGTGTGTTTTCCTTTTTTGGCTTTTAGTAAAATAATCAAGCTGATAGCCGATAATAAATAGGGAGTCAATACAGAAAGCGTTGATAAATTCATCATAAAAGAAAATGCTTTTACCAGACTTTCAGAAAAATTTAATCCCATAACCAAGGAAGCTAATACACTGGATAGAATAATTCCGGTAATAGGAGAATTATTCTTATTAGTTTTACTGAATAACTTCGGAAATAGATTGTCTTTAGCGGCTGCCATTGGAATTTGCCCCTGAATTAAAATCCATCCGTTTAAGGCACCTAAGGTGGCGATCACGGCTCCTCCAGCTACAATGTATTTAGCTGAATCACCCCAAAATAAGGCTGCCGCATCAGCAAATGGAGCATTCGACTTTGCTAAGGCTTCCTGAGGAATAATTCCCATAATAGCAATAGAACTGGCTATATAGACAAGTATCGTTACCAATGTCCCGGTAATAGTAGCCTTTTTAATCGTTTTGGCAGCATTTTCAATATTAGAGCCCGGTATGGTAGCACTTTCCATTCCTAAAAAAGCAAACAGTGTAGCTGTAGTAGTAATGGTAATAGCACTTAATTCGGATTCTCCACTTATATTGATAGGAGGAAATTCTTCTAGGTTGATATACAAAACTCCAATACATCCAATGAGGAGAATTGGGGCGACCTTAAGAATCGTTGTAATTAATTGAACCAGGGCAATCGTTTTTAAAGGTTTGGAATTAATCCAGGTAAACAACCAGATCACACCTAGGCCGGTATGTATGGCAATGAAAGTGTTTTCTCCAAGAATGGGGAAGAAAACTTCTAAGTATCCCACTAAAGCAACAGCAATTGCAGCATTAGTGCACCAGATAGAAACCCAATAGCCCCAGGCCACTAAATATCCGGGAAAGTTACCTAATCCTAATCGCGTGTAGGTATAAGGTCCTCCGGTCGTTTTAGGAGCAATTTTACCTAGGTTTCCAAAAACAATGGCTAATAGAATCGCTCCAAAAGAAGCACATAGCCATCCTATTAAACTAATTCCACCATAAACAGCTAATGTAGCCGGTAATAAAAAGATTCCAGAACCAATCATGTTTCCAATGACTAGTGCTGTACTTGACCAGAATCCTATTTTTTTTGAGTTTGAGACGTGTTTAGTTTTTGCCAAAGATAATTAATAAGATTAATTATTTGTATATCTTTCGATATGCTTAAGATGACAAATAGACTTAATGATCTTGAGATGTCATACTGAGCAAAGGCGAAGTGAAATATCTAATCGTTATAGAAGTTATATGAAAGCTATCTCAGTTAATATTGGAAAGAAAACCTTAATTCAGATGAAGCATAAAGTCGTGGAAACGGGTATATTCAAAAAACCTGTTGAAGATATTTTTGTAGACACTGAAGGAGTGGAAGGAGACACCATATCGGATCTTAAAGTACATGGTGGACCAGAACAGGCGGTATATGGATATAGCCTTAAGCACTACGATTATTGGAAAGAAAAATATGCTATCGTGAAATACGATTATGGCTTTTTTGGTGAGAATATCACTTTTTCTGATCTGGAGGAAAAATGTATTCATATAGGCAGTCAATACCAATGCGGAGAAGTAATTCTGGAAGTAACAAAACCCAGACAGCCTTGTTTTAAGCTGGGGCTAGTTTTTGAAACCAATCAGATTATTTTAGATTTTTGGAGTACTACCAAATCCGGAGTGTATTTTAAAGTCATACAATCAGGAATAATAAAGCAGGGAGCAACATTTTCGTTAATCCATGAAGCTAAAGAAAACCCAACGATAGCTGAGGTTTTTATCAGTAAAAGAAAGTAAAATTAGCGCGTCAGTTTTTTAATAATATCCTGATGATTGGGAAACTTGTTTATTAATTCCTGGCGATCGGCCAGTTCAAAATCATCAAAATCAAATCCAGGAGCCACAGTGCATCCAACTAAAGAATAGGAATCCATATCTTTTACAGAAGAAGCAAACCAATGGCTGGCAGGCACAACTAATTGTGGCGTTTGTCCGTTTGCAAAATCCAGTCCCACTTCGTGTCGTGTGTATTTTCCACTTGGATCAATAACATGAACATAGAGAGGAGAGCCTTCATAAAAATGCCAAATTTCATCTTGTTTGATTCTGTGAAAGGCAGAGAAGTTTTCAGAAGTCAATAAAAAGTAAATGGCAGTACAGTA
>JABSPN010000078.1 GCA_013214425.1 Flavobacteriaceae bacterium
ATGACAAATTTGTCTAAAAATTACTTAATGTTTACTTCGGCAATATTTACGTTATATGTAATTCCAAAATTCTCTCAAATTAAAACAAGTATAGATTTTAGGAGAGAGGTAATGAATATATATAAAACCCTACTTCCGTTAATAGCTTTTGGGATGTGTCTTATATTTATTTTAAGAGAATGGATAATTAAATTGTTACTTACCGAAGAATTTATCGAAATGGAAAACCTATTCAAATGGCAATTATTAGGGGATTTTATAAAAGTAATGGCGATGATTATAGCACATCAATTTATTGCTAAGCGAATGCTTATTTATTTTATTGTTTCCGAAATCTTGTCGTTAGCCTTGTTTTATTTTCTGAGTAATTATTTTATTCAAGATTATGGAGCAGAAGGTGTTGTCTTAGCACACTTTGTTCGCTATGTAATTTATTTTATAGTGGTACTGTCCCTATTGAGAGGACATTTCTTCGGAAAAGAAAGAGCAATCTAAAACAAGTGTTTTTAAGGTATTTTAGAATCAAGTGATTTTTATTTATAGCCATTTGATTTTCTTTAATAGTTTCGTATAACAATTATTTAAAGATAAAATTTAATCAAAAGGGGAATCTGAAAACCTTTCATCAAATAGAGTAAGAAAAAACTAAAACCAATTGTCATGCCAATAGTTAAGTACAAACAATTAGCAGTAGCTCAAGAACCTTAACCATCAGGAATAATAGGAATTCCATTTTATTTTGCAACATTTTATGATTTTAATTTCCCAGAGAATGTATCGATCATCATTAGTAGTAATAATGATGGAACTGGAGATGTATATGTAGATGATGTGGTGACCATCAAAATAGTGGATACTAATTCTGGAGAAACACAAACCTATACCTATGATTATAGTCATGGGAACATTGGGAAAATCATACCAACATCTCCAGTTGTAAATCCATTTCATTACAATGGAGATTATAGTCAGTTTTCAGGAAAAAACGTCGATATTACGATTACATTTACTGATATGTATATGAATAGTAGAGGAGCAAGTAACTACTTCTTATGTCTATCTTCAGATCAAAATCCTAGTTAATAATAGGTTTTAGATTGGAGCTGTTTTAGAAAAGAATAGAATAGCTCCAATTTGACTAGTTATTGTGCCAAACTTCCAGATATTTTTTGGCAATTTGCTTGTAGTGGTGTTCCTTTTCAATGAAATTCCTGGCATTTTTTCCAATTTGAATTAAGGACTCAGGATTCAGAATTAATGTTTCTAATTTTTCTACCACGTCTGTTACTTCAGGTAATACATTTACTGCTACAGGTTGCTCTAGACCATAAAAATCTATAAATTCAGTTTCGGCACCTGTGAGTACGACTTTTCCTTTGGCCATAGCTTCTAAAGCATTATATCCCTGATCATAACTATAGACTTGGTCTAAAACAATATGTGCTTTGTCATATTGTTTGATATATTCTTGATAAGGCAGACTTTTTACAGTTATAATTTCTGTTTCCTCCGGATATTTTTTCTGAATAACCTCAAGAGCTTCCTCAAAAATATCGCTTCCTTTTTTATAGTAGTTCGAACTGTTTATTCCGTGGAAAATAACAATACGGCCATTGATATCTAAAGGCTTAAAAGCAAGATTGTTAATGTTGATCGGGTTGGGTATTAAACCCAGATAATCTTCGTGATGCTCTAAAGGAATATGATAATCTAAATCTGAAGCAATAACCCCATTACTTTTTTCATAAATCGTTTTATGAAGTTTAAAATAAGGTTTAGAGAGATACTTTAAAGCTGGATCACAATCTTTAGTAGTCACTTTATTTTCAAATAATGGTGTTAAGATCGAATACCTGAATTTTTTATTATAGGCATGTGCTACGCTTATATAATCGGTCCCACACGATAATAAGAAAAGCTTTTTATTGTGTTGTTTCAAAAACTCAATAAACTCCATCTCAACTTTTGGAGTGGTATTGAATGAACTTTCGTTAATTAATTGAACAACATCGTAGTTTTTTAATTCCTCTTCGAAGCTATAAAACTGCTTTTTGACAGCCAAAGAGACAATGTCTTTTTTGAAAAGCTTATAGATTAAACTTCTAAATTTCTTTTTTAAACCCTTACTTGTTGGAGCTTCAACTTTAAAATCAATCGGGAAACTTTTAAATCCGTCACCAGAGCCAATAATATTGACTTCATGACCTAAAGAGATGAGCCCTTCTTTGAGAGAGTTATGAAGTCTGCTATATTCCCCAACTAATAAGATTCTCATTCTCTATTTTTACATTAAGTTTGTAAAACTATCTTAGCTGTTAAAAGATTAACCATTGCAAAGTAACAATAAAAAAAAGATTTGTCTAGTAGTTTCTTCATTAGGGAAGGGAGGAGCCGAGCGATCGTCGGCATTGCTTTCCAGAATTCTAGATAGCTTGGGTTGTGAAGTACATATTGTGTTAATCCAAAATAATATTGATTACCAATACAAAGGTATTCTGTTTAATTTGGGAGCATTAAAAGATAAGAATAACTCTAAAATTGCTAAACTCAAGCGATTCTTGTTGTTCAGAAACTATATCAGGAAACATCAATTTGATTACATCATAGATAATCGTACAAGAACTCCTTCTTTCAGAGAGTTTATGCTAGGAAAGTTTGTATTTGATTTATCAAAAACCATTATGATGGTAAGGAGTTTTAAAATTTCCAGTTACTTCCCAAAAAGTCGTTTTGTGGCAAATTATTTGGTTTCAAGAGCCTATAAAGTGGTAGGAGTGTCGAAAGAAATTTCAGAAGAAATCAAGAAAACATATTTGCTAAAAGATGTTCCCTATATTTACAATCCAATCGAAGAGTTTGAAGAAGTAGCCACTCCAGAATTTGAATTTGAATACGTGTTAGCTTTTGGAAGGCTGGATGATGAAATTAAAAACTATTCATTATTAATTGATGCATATCAAGTTTCCAGATTGAGAGAAAGAAAAGTAAAGCTCATTATTTTGGGGAATGGGAAAGATGAAGCTTTTTTGAAGAGTAAAGTTACTGAGCAAAATTTAAACGATGATGTGTTGTTTTTTGACTTTGTAAAGAACCCTTCTGGATATATAAAAACTGCTAAATATGTATGTCTTACAAGTAGAGTTGAAGGATTCCCGAGGTCACTAGTTGAGGCTCTATCATTAGATGTTCCTGTTATAAGTGTTGATTGTAAATCTGGACCAAAAGAGATAATTATAAATGGAGAAAATGGACTGTTAGTAGAAAATTATAACCCCAAAGCGTTGGCAAATGCCATGAATTCTTTTATTTTTGAGGAAAACCAATATAACTCGTGCAAGAATAACGCCCCTGAAAGTATTGCACATTTAAGATTAGAAAGTATTTCAGCCCAATGGAAACAGCTTTTATATCAACCATGAAAGAATCTACTTTAGACGAAGTTAGATTTATAGATTTACCTAAAATTCAAGACCCAAGAGGAAACCTCTCAGTAATAGAAAATGGCACGATTCCTTTTGAGATTAAACGGGTATACTATTTATACGATGTTCCTTCAGGAGCCTATAGAGGAGGGCATGCTCATGAAAAATTACACCAGTTTTTAATTCCCTTAAGTGGTAGTTTTGATGTTATCCTCAAAGATGGATCAGAGAATACTAAGGTTGTGACGATGAATAAACCCGATAAAGGGCTTTTAATTGTACCAGGCATTTGGAGAGAGCTGAATAATTTTTCGTCAGGAGCAATTTGTTTGGTCTTAGCCTCAACAATCTTTGAAGAATCTGATTACATCAGAGACTATTCCAATTTTAAACTACTTAAAAACAGTTAAGATAATCTTCCTCTTTTTGAGATAATTTTTGAATTGGATTAACTTTTTTAAAGACCAACGATTCAGCTTTAAACTGAGCTTTTGCTTCCAATTAAGATTCCTGTAATCAAGTTTACCGGTGAAGTAATTAAAGTTCAACATGTCATTACTTAGCTTACTTAGAATAGCCATCGAATAACGATTCATGTCTAAGAATCTTTTCAGCCAATAGTTGTCTTTTTCTTGCTCTTCGAATTGATCAAACTTACACTTGTGATTCACATTTATCGTTGTGTTCGATAAACTCGTGGAAACATCAATATAACGGGCGCAAATTCTTTTACTAAAGGCAATTGGATAGTCAAGACCAATTCGAATCCATAAATCAGTATCCTGACCACTTATAATTGAAGGGTCAAAAACGCCAACATGTTTAAAAACATCTTGATGTATGACCACACTGGAAGAACTAATAAGTGTTCTTAGTTGACTTCCCTTAAAGTAATCAATCACCTGATGTGTTTTGTTCTCTACGGAATAGGAAGCCGGGTAAGTAAAGCCTGTAGTTTGTAATTCAATAGCAGTTACAAACACTTTTTGTGAAGGGAATTTAGTTTGTAGGAGAGTGATTTCCTCCAGATAATAAGGATGCCAATAATCATCACCATCGAGAAGGGCTATATAGTCGGCTGAAGCTTTTTCAATACCAAGATTTCTAGCTTTTGAAGCCCCTTGATTTTCAGTAGAGAATACGTTTATTCGTTCATCTTCAATACTATTTATCTTATCTAAGCTAGCATCTGAAGAACCATCGTTAATAACAATAATTTCAATATCATCAATAGTTTGTGCTAAGACACTTTTGATTGTGTTTTGCACATAATCCTCTTTATTGTATACCGATATGATAACTGAAAAAATAGCCATTAATTTTTCCGATTTAAAGAACAAAAATAACCTAATCTATAGATGTCAAATATGAACAAAGAGGGATTTTTAGAACACAGGTTTTTTAATAGTAACTTTTCTGATAAAGAAAAAAAGAAACTGGTAAGAGAAGTCATCTTAAAACGCTCCAACTTTCTATAAGCTTTTAATAAGGAGATGTCAGAATTTACAAATGTCTGCTGATCTTTTAAATACGATAAGGTTTCAACAGCTTTTTTGGATTTATTAATAAAATCAAGATTGCTTTCAAGTCCTTTGTGAATCACTTTATTATCTAAATGTTTGATCTTGTAATGATGTCGCTTAAGATGTACAGAAAGGTAATAATCAAGTCCGTAGAAATTTTCTTGAAGATCATTAACAATATAAAACACCTCTTTTTTAATTAGAATATTCGCTGAGGTGATCGTTTTATAAGGCACCTTACCTCTGGTTTGTGCATCTAATTCTTCCCTTTTTTTGCCAAATAGGTAACGGAGTTCAGTATCTGGTTTATTATCAGTTGCTTCATAGCCAAATCCGCCGTAAATAACATCATAAGGGTGGTTAATTGCTTCAAGATAAGAAGCGATAAAATCCTTTTTTTTAATGATGACGTCAGCATCTAAAAAAAGCAGCCAGTCGTATTGAGCTTGTTGAGCAAGAATTTGTCTGGTTTTAGTTCGTCCAGCATTTTGGTTAGCGATGGCATAGCTAACATGGTTGAGTTGTAATTGCTGATTGTTTTTTAGGCTAAACTCTTTTTTTGAGGCATCATCTAATAGAAGAATTTCAAAGTCAACTCCTGAACGAATAAGTTGCCGATGTAATTCAAAAACTAAATCGGAAACGAGATAATTATAAACAGGAATTAATACAGAAAGCATAAACTTCTTTTTGCTAAAATAGGGATAATTATGTAGAGCAGCTTTTTGTTGAATTAAACACTCTTTTGTACCACTTCAAAAACTTTACCTTGGTCTAGCTTCAGTGTTTTAGATGGGAATTTCAAAATAAGTGCGTAATCGTGTGTCGCCATGAGTATTGTTTTACCATTGCTATTGATGTCTCGCAATACTTGCATGATCTCAACACTGGTTTGTGGATCTAAATTTCCAGTAGGCTCGTCGGCTAAAATGAGTTCAGGGTCATTAAGTAAAGCTCTTGCAATGGCTACACGTTGTTGTTCTCCTCCTGATATTTGATGAGGGAACTTAAAACCTTTGGTTTTCATACCTACCTTATCCAGTACTTCATCAATCTTTTCTTGCATGGAATTTTTGTCTTTCCATCCAGTGGCTTTTAAGACAAACATAAGGTTGTCGTTAATGGTTCTGTCTATAAGCAGTTTAAAATCTTGAAATACGATGCCTAGCTTTCTTCTTAAAAAAGGAATGTCTTTTTCTTTTAGAGAAGCTAAATCAAAATCAACTATTGAACCCTCACCTTCTACAAGCGGTAAATCTGCATAAAGCGTTTTCATAAAACTACTTTTACCAGCTCCTGTTTTACCAATCAAGTATAAGAATTCCCCTTTTTTTATGTCAAGGTTTACATTCGATAAAACAAGATTGTCTTTTTGATAAATTTTAGCTTTTTGAAGTGATAAAATAGATTCTGACATAGTAGAAATTAATTAGCTTAAACCGAATGTTTAAGAATTAGTCCAACAGAAATTTAATAAACATTACTTAGTGAGTAAAAATAAGGAATTGTTTTTCATAAAGCTTATAATAGTTCAAAAATATACTCACAAAATTGATTCAGATTTTCTTTCTTTGTGATATACTAGCGTTAAGCTTTTATAGTTAAAATGAAAATAGTAGCGATTAACAAAATATTTTTGAGAGCGTACCTGTTCAAGTGGGTGTTCTTTATTGTTTGTATAAGCTATATCATCTTGTACGCGCCTTTCGGGTTTGAAGGAACCGATACGGGCTACATTTTCGGGACCTCCTGGAATATTTATAATGGTGAGTTGCCTCATAGAGATTATATGTATACAAGACCTGCCATTCCTGCGTATTTTCACAGCATATGGTTGTTTGTTTCTGAAACATATGCCTATGTGATTGATAGAGCATTCTTCTATATTCAGGTGTTTTTGTACTCTTTTTTAGCTGCAAAATTATTGTCTCAATATCTAGAAATTGACAAATCGAATACCGTATACTTTTTAGCTACGCTCGGAGCTTTGGTGACCATTCATAATTATCCGCCAATGGCCTGGAATACGATCGACGGCGTCTTCTTTTGTATGATAGGCTTGTATGCTATATTAAAAAAGGATACTGACAAATGGTCTATTCTTTTAGGAAGCATCATGATGGTTTTGGGAACCTTTTCAAAGCAATCGTTCTACTTTATGCCCATCTTTTTGTTTTTGTACTTAATCCTGAATAGAGACTTTTTTCGATTGAAGTATTATGTGTTGTTTGGAGCTATTGGTGTTGCGATGTATGTCGGATTTAAATATTTTACAGATTCTCTTTGGCCCTTTATTGAGCAAACATTTCCGAGGGGAAGAAAAAAAGATTTATACTTTTCAGGATATTACCAATATTATAAAGCGATAAAAAACAATTTGCTTGAAATCCTTTCAGGAGGAATTATAACCTTTCTTTTATTTAGATTTCTTCCGAAGAAATATGGATACTTGATTTTTAACATAGGAGTTGCAACTTGTATGATTTACTTGTACAATCAAGAAGATAGTAATAGAGCGTTCAAAAGAAGCATTATTCAACTCTTGTTTTTGAGTAGTTGTGTTATTGGTTTCTGGAAGTATTTAAAAAATAAAAATTATGCAATCCTATTACTGTTATTACTCTTAAGCTGGAGTGCGTCGATTAGTAATGGGTTTAAAACTCCTGTTCATTTTTCACTGCCAATATTATTCGGGATTTACCTGCTCTTTTTTGGTGAAATTAAAAAAGAAAATCTACTAGTTTATGGAATAATAATAGCTTTGTTTTTTGGAGTTTTCCATTACGGATATCAAACCATTTACAGAGATTCTAACAGAGCCGAACTAGGCTATAAAATGGAAGAGGTTTTTCCGCAACTGAAGTTTATTAAATCAGATAAAGAGACTTATAAAAAGTTTAAAGAATTCAAAAGCTTAGCTAAAAGGCATGAGAATTTTACTGTATTGCCTTCAATTACACAAGCACATTATTTGACCAAGACTAAAAACCCAATTGGTATAGAATGGCCGTTAGATGTAGAAATCAACAATGAGGCAAAACTATTACTCAAAGAACTCGAAGCTAATCATGTTACTGTTTTAATGGAAACGACTGACTTTTCAGAAAAACAACTAAAAGCTTATGAGATCAAAGATCTTGTTGAACAACATTGGGTGTTAGTTGAGGAATATGAATACTTTAAGGTGTATCAACCCTATTAAAATTTTCCTTTTAGTTCTTCGGCTTCCTTATAATTATAATGCATTGGATCAGATAAGATCTTATCAATCATTCGATTTGCTCCCTCCTTATCCTCAGTTTTTAGATAAATTAAAAGCTTATACCAGTATCCTCTTGATTGAGCAATCGAATTGGTGTTAATCAATCTGTCAAACGTTTGATGTGCAGCTTCATATTGCTGTAATTCAAATTGAGATACTCCAAGATAAATAAGTGCATAAGGATGTTTTTCTTCCTGTGATTCAACAATAGTTGTCAGGAGTTCAATACTTTCAGAGTAGTTTTTCTCTTGAAATAATTGCTCGGCTTTAACCAAAGAGTTATTCGTATCACTTTTCTCAGTTAAGGAAGGAAGGTCGTTCCAATTTTGATAATCGTTATAATAATCGTTTAAGGAACTAGATCTGAAAACGAAAAAGGAAGCAATAGCAATTAAAAATACTGCGCAAGCAGCCGTAAGCCACCTGTTGTTGTATGATTTTTCAGGCTTGTTTTCTTCAATATAATCTAAGCCAATAGCTCTGATTTTTTCAGAAACAGCAGTATGTTCCTTGTTTCTTAAACGAGTTCGTAATTCGTCTAATTCACTAGAATTTGTATTGGGGTTTAACAAACTCCAATCATTTTCATTCAAGGCTTCAAGAAGAGATTTTTCAAGCAAAACATCTTCATTAAGTTCAGGGTCAGACTCCATTCTGGACTCAAAATCTGTTCTATCCTTATCAGATAATAGATTACGTAGGTAATCACTTATCTCTTGTTGTCTTTTAGCGGGTAGTTGTTCACTCATAAGAATATTGTCTAAAGCGTTTATCAGCTTTTATTAGTTGAATGATTTTTGCTTTACATTTAAAAACACGTTGTCTTACTGTATTGATAGAGGCATAGGCTAAATCTTCTAAAATTTCTTCGTAACTCATTCCGTTGAAATAATTACCTAATATTTCTCTGCAATTTTCAGATAACAACTGAAACTTTTCTTTATAAAACTCCAATCTTTTTTGTTCTAATATAAACAAGCTTAAATCGGTTTCTTTATCTACTAGTGTAACAACATCGTCATTCATTACCTGTTTTTTATCTTTTTTTAGAGTTCTTCTCCAGATATTTTTACAGATAGTGAAAAAATAAGCTTCAAACGATCTTATTTGCAGTGGTTTCTCTTTATGGGTAGTAATTAAATAGATGAGGGCATCATGAAATACATCCTGTACATCATCATCTTTCCCTTTGTTCTGTAAAATAAATGATCTAACTTTAGGAAAATACATGTCATATATTTCCCTAATAGCTTTATTGTCACCATTAATCAGAGCTTCTAACTGGGGGTTGGTTTCTTGCATAAGCTAGTGTTACTTCAAAAACAATTATTCAAATTAAGCAAATAATTGGGTAATGAAATTAAAAACGAGATACTTTTTAATAAATCAAATCAATTTTTTGTGTTGATTCAAATGAATTTCATTATTTCGCAGCATTGAAAATTAGTATTCATTAAATCAGCATTTTAGTTTAATGTTTAACAAAAAATACCAAAAATTATGACTAACATGAATTTGTTTAGAGTAGTCACTCTAATGATCTTTTCCCTCGGCATCGTTTCTTGTGATAAAGAACAAGAAATATTAGAAAACGACTCTGCCAGTGAATCTTTTGAGATGACTTCAAGAAGAGGTGGGAAAGGAAAACCAAGACCACCTTTAAATATTCCAATATACAAGGAGGATAGATTAATTATACAATACAAAGATGGAATTAGCGCTGCTGAAAAAGAATTAGTAAGAGATTTATATAAAGATGAGTATGGAGAATTTGAAAATAGAGTTTGTGCCCTATGTGTAGATGAATCCATTGAAATGTGGATTTTTCAGGATTTAGATGGGATAGAAATTAAAAATGTTTCTCTTGGAATTCAAGGAGGAAGCGGAGGCGTAGAAGGAGAAATTGAAAATGTAGACTACGAGTTTGAGTTTACCCTAGAAGCTTAGTCAACACCTTTAGTGCAATCTGTTTCTGGACATGATTATCTGGATTACATCCATCCAGCATATTTAAGGGGTACTGTGATTGCTGTATTAGATACTGGAGTAAATGTAGCTTTCCCGGGATTTA
>JABSPN010000079.1 GCA_013214425.1 Flavobacteriaceae bacterium
TATACCTGCTTCTAGTAATTTTGGGGCTCAATCTTCTTCGGTGAGCATCATGTACCAACTAGTTAGTTTGGGAGCAACAAGTATTCGAATTGTATATGTAGAGTCGGATTTAGTAGGGTCGACTTGGGGAAAGTTGAAAGTATTGATTCTGGGATTACCAGATGAACCTGTAGCTACTTACCCATTGTCTGATACAGTAACTTTAAATTTTACACAAGTACAAGTAGGAGGCGATCCTAATTTTGAAACAACCATGCCTTTTGGGATCACTGGCGGCTGGGATGGTAATCAAAGTGCCATTCTTGACTTTTTAAACGTAGAAAGCTTTTGTTGTTTGCAAACCTATTTATGGGAAGGACAAGATTATCAACCAAGAACTAATGTTATTTATCAAAAAGAAGAAGGTGGTACTAAAACATATGAGTTTCCTGAAGCCCTAAACATGAGATTTCGGGCATATTATACAGAAGATCCGCAATTAACGCAAAGTGAATTTCAAACATTACAGGAACAAGATGCTCGTAAAGCTGGTTGTTTAAAAGCCCTGGATTCGCTTGTCAAAGATGACAAAATATTAATGATTCCCGTATACTTTTCTCCTAATAGAATTAAAGGGAAATTTCAAGATGTCTTTTTCAATCTATTCCTGGGAATTTTAGATTATATAAAATTTACAAAAGATACTCGACCTGTTGTATTAGCTGTAATGTCTTCCCCGCCCACTGGTTATTATGACGCTGTGAAAACAATGCTAGACGGAACAGCTGTTTCAGATATAAGCGATACAGGAGTGCTTACAACTATACCCAAAGAATCCTACCCATCTCGATATTTAAATTATCAGCAAAAGGGTTACTTCCCACTATTGGAAAAAGTGGCGTTTTTAACAACTCCTGAAACGTGTACTGAAGAAAACATAAACAACACTGTAAATGGTAATGAAAACAACATTATTGTAGCAGGAATAGAAGGATTACCAAAAGTAGCCTTCGATTATATATTCGGAATAGGTAATTCCATACGCATTTTTGAAGGTATGGCAACTGCAAGTTCAGAACTTAACTTAGGAAAACTATTCATCAGAATTTTAGCTGATGATACAGGTGAAGACGGAAATGTTTATCGTTTACCACCGCTTGGTGAAGATCCTAACACAACATCTTTTGGAAAATATATGATGAGGCTAAGCTCAATTATAGATTTGAACGCTGCCGAATGGAACTATCTTATTAATAGAAGTATCTCTGAAAAACTATTACCCGATTATTTATTAGGGTCATTTATGATATCATCAGTAACTCCTGATTCCGACTTATTCAATGACTTTAATCAGTTAAGAGAATTTTATCACAATTCAATCGAGGATAAACTAAGAAATGGGTTGTTCTATTGGCAAACGCTTAATAGTTAGAATGAATAATATATCAAGTAATAAAAAATATAAGAAGTTATAAAACATACACCTATGGGATCTACTACATATAGTTCTTTACAAGATCTTTATAACACGATATCTTCCAACGTGAAGAATGGAACAATCGATTTAGTACCGACAATTTTCGATTCAGATCCTATTGGCACGTTTTATAAAGAAATCATCTCAGGAAACATCTTTACTATTACTGATGTAAAATTAAACCCTGATTCATGGAGTGATAGCATCACATCGTTTACGGTTAGCGGTAAAACATCCGTTTTAGGATTTGATGATATGGATGTAAGCATTGAAATGAGCGAATCTGATACCGGAATTGTCACAAAACTTACGGCCACGGCTACAAATGATGATTGGTCTATCGCAGGAATTGATTGGTTTTCTTTAAATGCTCCATTTATAGAAGTCACTGTCTATGATAAAACTTCTTCTATCACTGGAGCAGCAGGAGGTAATATTAAAGTTAGTGATGTTGTAGATGTAAACTTACAAACAGCTTATCCCATAAAAAATAACACATGGTTATTTCAAGGTGATTTTCCAGAACCTTATCCAAGTATTTCTAATTTCTATCAATTAATAGGAGGCACAAATTTAAGTACTGCATTACCACAACCATTCAGTACGCTAACAGACCTAGGTCTTAAAAAAATAGCCTTAAATTATAATGCTAAAGATAGTGTCGTAACATATTCCTCATTAGAAATTAGCACACCGCCAGACTATCAATGGGAAATAGTTTCTGGGAAACTATTTGTAGAAAATATTGGTATCACTTGTTTGGTTACCAACCCTGGAGTTTCCGATAGTTCAGTTAGTTTTACAATTTTGGGAAGTTTCACTATTGGTGCAGAAGGATCCAATACTATGTCTGTTATTGCTACTGCTCCTAATTTTAGCGCAACTGTAAGTTTAGATGAGGGCACTGTAAAACTAGGTGATCTTTTTGGATTGTTTTTACCTGATGTACCTCCTTTAGATTTTGACTCAGAAATCACTAAATTCAATATGGTGATAGACCCTACATCTCAAGTATATTCATTAACCTGCAATATAGAATCTGATTGGAAATTTCTAACAATTAAGATTCCTGATAAGTCAGATCTTACTTTTGAAATGACCGGACTAGGACTAGACATTAGTAGTCAACAAGGAACAGCTTCAGGAAAAATAAATGGTGCTTTTCATATAGGTCCGGAAGATAATGATAACTCTGGTGTTGATATCACTTTATTCGCTGAATATGCAGACAAAACCTGGTCTTTTGGAGGAAACACTGACGCCGGACAAAAAATCTCATTAATAGACATTGCCTTTACCTTCTTACAACCTTTTGGTATTGGGACAATTCCTACTTGGGTTAGTAATAACAATGCTGCTTTAGATATTAGTGATGTTTCTTTTTTAGTTAAATTACCAGATTCGTCAACAGGAAAATCAAATTCTTATCAGTTTGGTGGAACAGTAAATTGGCAATTAAACTTTAGCAGTTTTAATCTAGACCTTGATGCAACAGTTGATATTAAATACCCAGACTCTAAAGGTAACGTTTCAGGAAAAATAACCAGTACAACAAAATTATTAGGACTTACTTTTGATATTGGATATGAGTTTGGTCATGATGTACAAGACATTTATTTACAGTGGGAAGGTATTAAAGCCGAGTATACAAGCAAAGGAACAGAAGATATATTCAAGGTCACTTTTGATAAGATGTCTCTAGGAGATATCATCACAAAGTTCATGGACGGAATTATTTCAGGATTCCAATTAACAGCACCATGGAGTGTACTAAACAGTATCAATCTTGATGGCTTAGCCTTTACTTACACTAAAAATACCGACAGTTCTAAAGACACTATGGTCATTTCTTATGCACCAAAAGGTGATGTTATTGATTTAGGGTTTATCAATATTAAAAGCCTTAAACTAACTAAAGATAGCGAAGGAGTACATTTAGGATTTGAAGGATCGTTCTTAGGAATTGAAATCTCAGCTGGTAATGAAACAACTGGAGCTTTAGCCGATAAAGGAAGTAAAGTACAAGACATGCCAGGAGTGCCTGGTATGGGAGATCAGTTATTTGATTTAGAATTCTTAGCCTTAGGACAACATGTAGAACTAACTGGGAGCTCTGACTTCAATTCTGTAGATGATGCGATCAATCATATGAAAGACGCATTCAACGACACGAATAGTAGTCCGAATGAAATTCCAATCAAATCTGACACAGGCCCTTTAGTATTCAACCAAAATTCTGATTGGTTAATTGGAGCCGATTTCACTGTCGCTAAATTTTACCGAATGGCTTTCGTGTTTAACGATCCGAATCTTTACGGTTTAGTTATTGGGGTTTCAGACAAAGCTGAATTCCTTAAAAATTTACAGTTTGAAATACTTTACAAAAAAATAAACGACTCCATTGGAGTTTATCAAATAGAATTACAACTTCCCGATGTACTAAGACATTTAGAATTTGGAGAAGTTTCGATTACCTTACCTAATATTGGTTTAAAAATCTATACCAACGGAAACTTTTACATCGATGTCGGTTGGCCAGCCAGTATTACCGATTTTTCCAGATCATTCACTTTACAAATTTTCCCATTCATAGGTTCGGGAGGATTCTATTTTGCTTCACTTACAGGAGCCACTGCAACTGGTTTACCAGCTGTAGAAAAAGGAGTTTTCAACCCTGTCATTGAAGCCGGAGTAGCCCTATCTGTAGGTGTTGGAAAAACGATTAATGAAGGAATCTTAAAAGCCGGGTTATCACTTACTGCAGTAGGAATGTTCCAAGGTATTTATGCGCCGTTTACTCCTAATCCAAATTTACCAGATGGATTATCTGATGAGACTGATACGTATTACAAGTTCTCTGGAACATTAGCCTTAGTTGGACGTATTTACGGAGAGGTCAACTTTGCGATTATTTCTGCTTCATTTGATATCACAGCTTATATTCAAGTGACTTTAGTAATTGAATCCTATATGGCAATTCCTATTACTTTTGAAGCTGGTGTTAGTGTTAGCCTAACTGTAAAAATCAACTTAGGATTATTCAAGATCAAAATCCATTTAAGTTTCAGCACAACGATTAGAGCTTCATTTACGATTGGGTCTAATCATCAGCAAGAGGCTTTATGGTACAAAGTCGATCATACACCAGCAGCAATGCCAGCGGCCATGTATCGTACCTTATCAAGTAGCACTGTCCTAAAATGGCAGCCGATTACTATTGATACTGGTGAAACCTTCGGATTAGATCTATACTTTGCTCCACACTTAACAGTTTCAGGAGAAACCATCACTAATGGTGATCAGAAATATACACCAGGTCCACAATATGTCGGAATGCTTTATATCGACACAGGGTCTACCAATCCAGGAAACTTTACTGAGTTTGGTATGAAAGCTCTGGCTACAGGTGCACTATACTGGGCAGCTAACTCTATTATAGGAAGTGGTGAAGCCGGAACAAAATTAAGTTGGTTAAAAGATCAAACTATTTCATTAGATAACCTCGATGAGTTATTATGTTATATAGAAACCAGGCCAAATAACGAAGCCCCTTTCAACTATAAAAACACTTCAGGAAATGATATTGAATCATTCCTAAAGGCATTCTTTACTGTCCAGATATCAGCTATTGATCCTGATACCAATACAGAAATGTCTGCCGCTGTTTTCCCAATGTTTCCTGAACTGAAAATGCAGACAGAAACGAAAAAAGAAAAAGACACAAAAGACACAAAAGACACAAAAGACACAAAAGACACAAAAGACACAAAAGACACAAAAGGTAATCTAATTGATTTCTCAAAGCAGTCCATGACTGGAACCTTAGGTTATATTAGTGAGGTAACCCAATTACTAAATGCATTAAGTGTAGATTATGAATCGGCTGCAACAGCAAATTATTATAAGCCAAGTGACTGTGATAATGTTAATGACCCTGATTATGAAAATCAGCCTGATCTGTCCATGCCAACATTTATTTTTACTGATTTCATCGCTTTGGCTGTAAAACAATTGATCCAAAATGCTAAATCATATTTAGAAGCCCAAGGAAGTGATTCAGTAAAAGTCTCTGATCTTATTTCAGGAACAATCACTGATACTAACGTACAGCAATTAAGTGGTATGGCTTCTCGATTCATGTTACACGGATTGCGTTTACCCGAACCTCCTAATGCAAATTCCGGAACAACAGAGCCTTTATATGTACTAACAGGACAGCAATGGTCTATCCCAGATTCATTAACAGTTAAAGACACGTATCAGGTGAACCTGATGAATACAGATGCCTCGTGGATCACCTTCAAAAAACCAAATCCAGAGAACAATCAATTAGAGGTTGTGTTTAGTAGTGATGAAATACAGCGTACCATTAATTTACGTACAAACACTTTAAACCCATCTGTTATTTCAGGTTATCCAAAAGCAATAGAAAACATTAATCATACACCTCAAAACTTCTCGTTAGGTGGTGACACAACTTGGAATTATCCTGGAGATTTCTTTAACGGAGTAGACAACAAGCCAACCTTATGGAAATTGCCTTCAAACTTTGGTGTAGCCATTAAAGATCATTCAGGTCAATCTTTAGATTTTAATTTAAAGACATTGACTTCAAATAATAGTTCATCTACTATTGGTGATATCAGTAATTCGAAATGGTGTACTTCAATCAACGTCAATCTTCAGAAAATTACTGCTCAGGATTTATTAGAAACTCCGTTAGCAGGTAATGTCTATGATTTAGTTGGTGCAGACGACGCCAGTATTAAAATACTAGAAGCGTTATTAACTTATAAAAACACCACTAAGGGAGGTGACGATAGTTTCATTGAGCAAATTCAATTCTTAATGAAACCTGATCCTAATTCCTCATCAGCATCTGGATTTGTGTCTTCTGCGAATGGTGCTTTACAAGCAGCCATTGTTCAGGCGAATTTATCTACGGAAACCAATCCGGGTGGAACAGAAGCTAAAGCTATGGCAATGCTAGTTGACACTCCTGAATACAATACGCTCAACAAACCAGGTGATTTTATCACCTTATTATGGGAATGTAGTATTGTAAGATCTGGTGGATTCTATTTCTACTATATTACTCCTGAAGACTCTAAAGGTTTACCAGAATATTTATTTAGTGAATCGGGCATTGCTAATCTACAAATAGTGATTACTTACAACAGTTTTATTACTGAATCATTCATTAACGGAGTCATTACTGGAGATGATTTAGATCTTTCTAAGACTACTGTATATGCTCAGTCTAAAGATATCACAGTTGCCGTTCCAACCTTACAACCTGGAAACGTTGGGTATGAATTATCCAGAAACAATCCTGGAGAATTTGATCCAACTCAGAATCCGCCAACAACGGCTGAAGATCAGGTATACTTACAAAATCAATTCAATTTATTAGGAGTGAGTTTAGCCGATGTTGCTCAGTATAAAAATTATATGCCAGCTGGACCAACAGATAGTATGAGTCAGGAGGATATTGAGAAAAAGAATGCTGGTCAGGAAGTAGCTTCAGACCCAACAGAGCCATGGAACTATACTTCAGCGATTCCATATTATAAATTTGTTCAGGGGGGCAATGACGACCCAGGTTTCTTAAACCCATATGCTGGCATTGGAACCAATGTATCCATGAATCTGAATTGGCAGGATATGTTTGGTAATACACCTACTTCAGGAGTAAAGACCATTCCTGTTACAATGGATTTATTGTATACAGATACCATTATTTCTGTATCACAATGGCCTTCGGTTTCAAGTTTCTACTTATTTGATGAGGGACCAAAATTAGACCTTAATTTCTGTTTTGATGTATCGCGATACAACGACGGAACTTCAGGAGCATTAAATAATGCCACTGTAGATCTGGCAACTTATATGACATTATATTACCAATTAGGTACTGGAGACATGACCATGAAATTCACTTCAACGATTGAAGGAACTAAAGCTGCTCCAGAAGGATTTAGTCAAGCTATTGATGTTCAAAAATTGCAGGATGATTTCTTGACACCAATCATTACCTACTTAAAGGGTATTGTGAATGGAGGTTCAGGAGCGGATGCTTCATCAATTCCAGTTCCTTATTCAGTTTCAGGAAATGTTGACGTTAATAAATTAGCCGATTACGAAGATAGTATTCCGTTAAAGGTAACTATCGAAATGGCACGAACTAAAAACGTAGATCCTAACTTTACCGATGTTCCTGGTGTGGCTACTGCATCAACTGCTGTAAAACCACAAGCACAAACAGATGCTTGTGCTGCCGAAACAAAAGAAGCATTAAGCTTATCTTATTTTGCTGGTAAATTCGAGTCTGCATTTGAAAATCAGCCATCTGAAGGTATCTTAATTAAGATTGCAACAGCATCTGATGAAGAAGATAGTAACGGAGATGAAGCCAATGCACCTATCTGGATGGTACGTTTTGACTCTAAAGGAAATAACGGAATTAAGTATACATACGATAATTCTAAAGTATACTTCTTCTCTCCTATTCCTTTAGCCACTAGCTTAATGTCTTTAAAAACATCTGTAAATCAATATCAATCTAGTAAAACTTATCCAACTGGAAGTGTAGAAAAGAGTTTCTCATCGATCGATTTAGACGATTGGGGTAAACAATTCTTAGAAGCTGTAGATGCTTTCTTAGCACCTGGATTGGCTGTTCCTGCTTTTTTATTAGATAACGGAGCAACACTACAAGACATATTAGACAGTAAAGAAGATTTAGCTGAAGCAATTGAAGGAACTATCGATTATATTATTGATGTAGCTGATAAATCTGGAGCCAATATTGGTAATGCTCAGGAAAAATGGAAACAAGAAATTCTTAAAGAGTTATCGAATACCTATAAATATTCGGCAGCTATTCAAACTCCTGTGGGTATTGATTCGTCATGGACTGGAAGTAATGTCGATCCTGTGACAGGAATCTCAACTACACCAAAATTATATGGTAATATGGTAGGAAACGATCCTACTGTACCAGATGAAGGTAGTACGATACAACCGTCTACAGAATATTCACTTTCGACATCAAAATTACCAATGGGTAAAGGTGATTCCTGGTTAACTTATATGTTTGAATCTAAGGATACTTCCGAATTCAGAAACTTTAAGTTTGGGAACATGCAGTATAAGGTGAGTCATTTAGAACAACAAATTCATGCAATTGATGGAATTGATGGATACAGTGCTTCTACCTGGTTAACTTTTGTTTTACCGTTGGAAGCTAGTTTAAGCGATGTGGGAGAGATTACAATTCCTGTACCGCTTAGAGCTTATCCTACTCCGCCTTCAGTGACAGCACAAAACGTGAAGTATCCAGCCGTTGAAGCAATTCAATCGATTCAGGATGCCAGAACCTGGGATTTCTTATACACCTATAAAAATGCAATTGCCGCTCAAGACAGTATTGAAATTCAGGTGGAATTAAATATTCCTGAAGACGATAAAAACTTTAAGTCTCTTATAAAAGAATCTGTAACCTTAGATATTGCATTAGCGCAGTTTATCTCGGCTTATCCACAGATTAGTGCCGACTTCAATCAATATCTGATGAATTTGACTCAAAAAGATGTCGCCGATCAAAATGATACGTATACTAATGCCAAATACGCAGTAGATGCCTTTAAGACTATTATTGGTCAGGTGGCGACAGCTTGGAGTAGTTGGAATCAGGTGAATCCAAGACAACAACAAGAGAAAGCTATGGCTGCTGTGGTTGATGATACACCTAAAACTATTACTTTAAATTATACGATTATTGAAACGGGTGCAAAAGATACGGGTTATTTAAATGTTCAGGTAAACGCAGCCGATTCAAATACCATTGACACGATTCCAGCAATCAATATTTCAGGATATACAGCCAAAGATATTGGGAATAATACCTACGAGTATTATGATAACGATGACAATACGAAGTATCTCACTTATCAGGATAGAAATAAAGAACCTTTACGTGAGGTAGAAATAGAAAATCTGGATATCTTAAAAACACAAAATGCCTGGGGAGCAGCTCAGATTATTAGAAACTTAGATTTATTACCTGATGGTAATGGAGGTTGGCAAACTACCAATAAGCATTTCTTATATCAAACACCATTGGTGAAATTCTATACAAAGTTAATTGCCTTATTGGTTGATCAAACGGCTATAGATATCACAACGGTCGCTACACAAAGTTATCCAACAAATAATAACAGATCCTTACAGGATAATATGTTAGCCTTGTTTGATGCTTTAACAGAAGATGTCACAGTAAGTAGTCTGAAGATGAAATTAACAGGAAGCTATACGTATACAATTCCAGGAACCGATTTACCTGTAAACGTTCCTGTATTGTTAGCCACTCCTTTTGATTTAAATATTGGAGATCAAGGGGCTTCGTTTGCGAATTCATTATCTGGACAATTACAAACCTGGTTAGATGATAATATTCCAGGTACACCAGACGGTACATTCGATTTTGAGATCAATATTTTCTCATCCTTTGATTCGAATATTCTGATCTTCCAATTGCCATTGTATTTGGAGATGGAGTAATTTATAATAAAATTATTTTTAAAAGGTGTGTGTATTTTACATGCGCCTTTTTGTATTTTAGAAGCCAATTGGAAAATTGGTGATGAATAAATTAGTAGCCTTAAGAACACAACGCAATCTAACTCAGGAGGAGTTAGCTGAGAAATCGGGTATTTCCTCCAGAACCATTCAGCGGATTGAAGCTGGTACAGTTCCAAAAGGGCATACCTTAAAAACTTTAGCC
>JABSPN010000008.1 GCA_013214425.1 Flavobacteriaceae bacterium
ATATAAGAATTATCGGGTAAAAATGTTAAGTTATCGGTCACATCAACATAGGCTTTATCAGTATCAGTCATGATTACTTTAGCCTCATTGGTAGTTGCATTAACAAAAATAAGGTCTAATTTATTCTGGTGCCTGTTCAATACCTGAACACTTAACAAATTCGCATCGTTGGTCCATTTGATTCTCGGAATGTAATAATCCTGATAATCTCCAAGATTAATCTGAGAAGTTTTTTTCGTCTTTAAATCGTAAATATGAAGTGATATTTTAGCATTCCCTTCTCCTGCCTTAGGGTATTTGAATTTTGTTTGAGTTTGATACAAGTCCTTTCCGTAGACATCCATAGAAAACTCATTTACATTACTCTCGTCAAACTTGATATAAGCAATTTTAGTTCCGTCTTTATTCCAGTCGAAAGCTCTTACAAAAGCAAATTCCTCTTCGTAAACCCAATCGGTAATCCCGTTAATGATTTTTTGATCACTTCCATCAGAAGTAATGGCTACTCCATTGGCTTGTCCTAACTCTTTGATTACAATATTACGATCTCTAACATATGCTACCTTTTTATTATCTGGTGACAACAAGGGCTCCTGAATTGGAGAGGCATCAACCAACTCTAATCCTTTTGAAGCAATATCATAAATATAATATTTGGCATAAGTGGAATGACGGAAGATGGGTTGTACATCTGTAGACAATAATATTTTCGATTCATTATTATTGAACGAATAACCTTGAAAATAGGCTAATCCGTCTAAGTCTGCACTATTGATTAGTGTCGCGACTTTTTGTGAGGTCTTGTAACTGTATTTGTCGACACTGGTAGAACGAGTGCTTCTGTCGAAATTATAGACAGTGTAATGTTCACCATCTTTCATAGAATGGATGTCAGTTAAGTAAGAGCTTCTAAAAGCTCCTGACCAAATTTCCTCTAAAGTAAATTGTTTGTTTTGTGCAATTACCGCCCCTATGATAAAGAAGAATACAAGGCTTAAATACGGCTTACGATTCATTGAAACTAATGTTTACTATTATTTTAAAAGTATAAAGCTGACAAGATAGAAAATCTATTCCAGATGATAAAACTTATTTTTTACCTTATATTTACTCAAAAAGCAAGATTTTACGCTTCTAAACAATTAATTTCATTACAAATAACATACCATGAAAAAACTAACACTCATTTTATTCTTAATCGCTACCATAACTTTTGCTCAACAGGATCAAGATATGATCAAAGAACACTTCGCTGTTTATGAGCAAGCCATGATTAAAAAAGACTTCGATAAGGTTTTAGATTATACACATCCTGCAATTTTTGAACTCTACGGCAGAGACGTGGTAAAAGCTAGTTTGGAGATGACCATGAATGGAAGTGGCGATATGACTATGGATTTCACAGAAATGAAAATCACTCAAATCTCTGATATTATCACTTTCGAAGATCGAAAAATCACCAAACTCGTCACTAAAGCAAAAATGACCATGAATTTCGCAGAAGAACTAGATGAAGAAACTCAAGGCTTTATGATCAAAACAATGGAAGCTCAGCTAGGAGAAGGATGTTGTAACTATGATGCTGCCACTAAAAAATTATCTGTAAGCTCTATCTCTGATATCTATGCTGTAGCTGATAAAAATTCTGATGATTGGAAGTTTTTATCACAAGACGAACAAACAAAAACTATTTTAGATAAAATTATTCCAAAAGAAATTCAGGAGAAATTAAAATAACTATTCCAAGGTATATTTTCTTAGTATATTTGCTATTCTAATGATGAAAAAAAGGTGATGAAGCAACCCATAAAAGGATTTTCTAAACTTTCTAAAGAGGATAAAATTGATTGGCTGGTTGCCAATTATTTTCAAGATAACTCCAAGGCAAAAGATTTGATTAAGAATTATTGGCATTCTGATCAAAAACTACAACAATTACACGATGAGTTTATTGAGAACACCATCACCAATTACTATTTGCCCTTTGGAGTAGCACCCAACTTTTTGATTAATGACAAACTCTATTCAATTCCAATGGCTATTGAAGAAAGTTCTGTTGTAGCTGCCGCCAGTAAAGCAGCTAAGTTTTGGTTGGAAAGAGGAGGTTTTAAAGCGGCTATTGTTTCTACTAAGAAAGTAGGACAAGTACACTTCACCTTTTCAGGAGATTTTGAAAAACTCAACACCTTCTTTAACAAGATAAAGCCTCAATTATTCCAAGACACGAAAGGAATGACTCAAAATATGGAAAAAAGAGGTGGTGGTATTTTGGATATTGAACTAGTTGATAAACGAGAAGCTCTAGAACAGTACTATCAATTGCATTGTACGTTTGAGACTTTAGATGCTATGGGAGCTAATTTTATTAACTCCTGCTTAGAGCAATTCGCCAAAACTTTAAAAGGTGCTGCCGAAGTTTACACTGATTTTTCTCCTGAAGATGAACTTACCATCATCATGAGCATCTTATCGAATTATGTCCCTGAATGTTTGGTAAAAGCCGAGGTTTCCTGTCCTGTTTCTGAATTGAACGAAGATGATGGTATTGCTCCTGAAGTTTTTGCTGATAAATTCATCAAAGCGGTTCGTATTGCAGAAGTTGAACCTTACAGAGCTGTCACTCACAACAAAGGAATCATGAATGGTATCGATGCTGTAGTACTCGCAACAGGTAATGACTTTAGAGCTGTAGAAGCTGGAGTACATGCCTATGCTGCCAGAAACGGACAGTATAGTAGCTTAACACATGCCAGTGTCGAAAACGGAATCTTTAAATTTTGGATTGAAATCCCACTAGCACTTGGAACTGTTGGCGGATTAACATCGCTTCACCCCTTAGTGAAACTAGCTCTGGAAATGCTTGAAAAGCCTAATGCCAGAGAATTAATGATGTTGGTTGCTGTAGCTGGATTAGCTCAAAACTTTGGTGCGCTGCGCTCTCTAACTACTACAGGTATTCAAAAAGGGCATATGAAAATGCATTTGATGAATATTTTAAACCAATTGGGAGCCACTCAGGAGGAAAAAATAATCATGACTAATTATTTCAAAACAAGAACTGTATCTCACAGTGAAGTGATTGAAAAATTCAATAGCTTAAAAACGATAAAACAGTAATATTGAATCCAACTTTTTACAGTAACGGAAAAGTACTACTTACTGGCGAATATGTTGTATTAGACAATGCCAATGCCTTAGCTTTGCCTTGTAAATTCGGACAATACTTAACCATTAAGCACAATAGCAGTAATACGCTTCAATGGACAAGTCTCGATCATAATGACACTATTTGGTATGAAGGTAATTTTACTATCCACTCTAATCATATTACTCCTGAAGAAAATGATGCGGTTAGTAAAACACTGGCCGACCTGCTCACCATCTCCAAACAATTAAATCAAGAATTTTTGATTAGGGGTGTACAAGCCGAAACTAAATTAACCTTCTCAAAAGACTTTGGTTTAGGCTCATCATCTACCTTAATTGATTTAATCGCTCAATGGGCACAAGTAAATCCTTATGATTTATTATGGAAAGGGTTTTCTGGAAGTGGGTATGATATTGCCTGTGCAACTGCCAAACAAGCTATTACCTATCAAATAAACAACAAGGAACCTATTGTTACTGCGGTTGACTTTTCTCCTGAATTTAAAGACCAACTGTTCTTTGTTTATCTAAACAAAAAACAAAATAGTCGTGAAGGTATATCCAGATACAAAGAGCAGCTTAAAAACATTGATGGCTTCATTAAAGAAATAAACAGGATCACTTCAGCTATGATTACAACTACACAATTAGCTGAGTTCGAAAAACTGATTGATCAACATGAAAGCATTATTAGCAAACTCATTGAACTGCCTACAGTAAAATCGCTTTACTTCCAAGAGTATTCAGGGGCCATAAAAAGCTTAGGAGCCTGGGGAGGTGACTTTATTTTAGCTACGGGAGATGGGAGCTCTCCAGATTACTTCAGAAGAAAAGGATACAATACGATTTTTAGATACGATGAACTTATTTTAGATTCTTAGACACCCTGCCTGTGAAAGGCAGTAAACCCATTATGACAAAAAAGAATACTGGAAAGTAATAGTAATGCTAATAAAAAAAGCGAACTAGTTCTAGTCCGCTTTTATATATTTATTGGTTTACGTTCTTAGTAAACACTTGCTCTATTATCTTCTATCTCTGCTTTCTTTTTAAGCGCTTCAAATACTTTCGTTCCGATAGCATTTGTATTTTGAGTTGAGGTTTGATCAGCGTACTTTTTATAAGACTCCTGATCTGCAGCTTTGGTTAATTTTGAGATCTCGATCATATAAACTCCTTGCTCACCAGAAATGAGACCTGATGTTTGACCATCTTTCATATTGAATGCTGCTCCAACTACTTTCCCTTCATTACTTGTTCCTGGTAAACGAGGGCTACTCATTGTAATAGCAGTTGCTTTTTGAACAGTTTGCCCAGAAGCATTTGCTAATTCAGCTAATGTCGCGTAAGAAGCTTTATCTGAACGAATCATTTCAGCTTTTTTCTTATTTCTTACTTTCGGTAATACAGTTACTGAAACTTCTTCTGGAGTTGCTAAACCGCCTTCAGTTCTCTTCGTTAATTGAGCAATTACATGACCTGTATCTGCATCAAAACGTTTTACATCACCAATGTTAGTTTCTTCATTAAATGTCCATCGTACTAACTCTCTCTGATTCCCTGGAACTGTACCAATATTTTCTGATAATTCAGTGATTTTTTTCAGAGGACGAACTTCAACATTGTATTTTTTAGCGATTTCCATGATATCTCCTCCTTTACTCAATTCTAACTCATAGTTTTGAGCATCTCTATATACTTTATCTAAAGTCTCTTCTGAAGGATTAATCTTTAAGGCTAGGGTTGCTAATTTGATTTTGTCTTCTTCTTTCTGATCTGTTACTTTAATAACATGATATCCGAAAGCTGTTTTAACAACTCCTATATCTCCTACTTCATTATCGAATGAGAACTCTGTAAATTCAGGAGCCATAGTTGTTCTATTGAAGAAATCTAAATCTCCTCCTTTTGAAGCACTTGGCCCATCAGAGTTTTCTTTAGCCCAATCTGCAAAATCTTTAGAAGATCCCTTGATTACAGCTAATAAACTATCTGCTTTCTGTTTAGCTTCTTCTTCTGTTCTAGTAATATCTGCAGAGGCTCTTTGAGCTCCTTGATAGGCTACTAAAATATGACTTGCTCTTCTTTTCTCTTCTTTATCAAATCCTAATACTCTTGAAACTTTGTAATACTCACCTTCTTTATACACCTCAGATAAAGATCCTGCAGGCATTTTGAAAATTGTATCGGCGATAGCCGCATTTACTTGAGTTTTTAATTTTGGGATTGAATCGAAAGGAAGATCAGAATTTTCTGCTAAGAATAAGGCTAAATCATCTGTATTTCTTAATCCTTTAACGAGCTCATCTTGACCTTTTGAGTTCACCACATTCTTATCGTCTAATAACTTAATGATGCTTTCCTTAACAGCTGCATCATCAGCATCAGATGGTTTTTCTTCAAATAATACTGCGTTAATTTCGGTATGTGCCTCTGTTTCGAAATCATCTTTATGTTCATTGATAAACTTTGTGATTTCTTCCGAAGAAACATCTACCAATGTGTCAGCGATTGACGTATAAGGTATTTGAACGAATTGAAGGTCTACTTGATCATTTTCAAATCTGTATGTTTGCTCTCCATCTTTTTCAGTAGCACCAATACCTGCTCTGATCAAGTTAAATAAAGTTTGTTGCTTGGCATAATATGAAAATTGCTCATCTAAAAAGTTTGGATAATTAGGATCCAACTTTGTTTGATCGTCGATAAAACTTCTTAATAAGTTCTCATCAAACTCTCCATTTTCATTTTGGAACTGAGGGCTATTAGAATAGGCTAGTGTAATGGCGTCCCACAATTGATCTTTTTCTACTGTAATTCCCAGAGATTCGTATTCTTTTTCAAAAAGAACATCTTTAATCTTCTTATCCCAAACCTGAGTTACCGCTGCATTGTTAGTAGTTCCCGGACGAGATCTCTTTAATTGCTCAACTTCATTACCAAACTCCTGGGTATCGATAGTCTCACCATCTACTTTTCCTATAAAGTTCTTATTTTGAGACCCATCGAAGAAACTCATAACAGTTGTTGGATCAATAACAAACGCAAATAAACCTAATGCAATGACAATAATCAATAACAAGGATTTATCTCTAATTTTCGCTAATACAGCCATTTTTGCCTATTTTATTAAAATTCAGTGGGCGAAAATACTATTTTCTGATGTAAAATAAAAGCAGATGGGCGGTTTTTAGTCCTGTGAATCACAAACTAATTTTACTGTGTCTATTTTTGTATTCGAGACTTCTAAAATGGTAAATTCATATTGGGCAATTTTCACCTTCTGATCTTTGTCTGGAATTTCTTCGGTATGACTCACAATTAAACCTCCTAGTGTTTCGTAATGATCCTCTTCTGGAAGTTCAAATTTATAAGTCTCATTGAGGTAATCGACTTCATGTCTTGCCGAGAAAACATACTCATTTTCAGAGATAGTTTTTTCAATGAGCGTTACAGTATCGTGTTCGTCTTCAATCTCTCCAAATAATTCTTCAACTATATCTTCAACAGTTATTATTCCTGATGTTCCTCCGTATTCATCTAAGACTACCGCCACACCTTTCCTTTTTTTAGCCAAGGCATTTAAGATATCGTTGATTAAAATGGTTTCAGGAACAAACTCAACTGGTAAAATAATTGATCGAATCGTTTTTGGTTTTTTAAACAATTCGAATGAGTGAACATATCCTATAATATCATCGATAGTATCTTTGTAAACCAAAACTTTAGACAATCCAGTTTCGATAAAAATTTTCTTTACGCTACTTATTTTTTCATGTAGTTCTACAGCAATGATTTCGGTTCTTGGCACCATTACCTCTCTGGCTTTTACTTCTGAAAACTCTAGAGCATTTTGGAAGATTTGGATTTCAGAATCTACTTCATCATCCTTATCCACAGCCTCCATTTGTTCCGAAATATAATTGCCAATTTCGTTTTTAGTAAATACCAGTTGCACCTGATCTCCTTCTGTTTTAAAAAACTTTTTCAATACAATATCGGAAAACCAGATGACAAAGGATGAAATAAACCAAAATAAGTAATAAAACAAGTAGGCAGGAAACGAAAAGAATTTTAACAAGGTATTGGAATACACCTGAAAGAACACTTTTGGTAGAAATTCTGCTGTGATTAAAATCACCAGGGTTGAAATCACTGTCTGACTTAAAAGACTCGCACCCTCTTCTACAATTAGAAAATCAATCCAGTTTATATGAGTGGGATAAATGCTCTGAAACCAGTTCATAATCAATTCCCCCATATAGAGCCCATACACAACTAGAGCAATGTTATTCCCCACTAACATCGTGGCGATAAACTTTGATGGTTTTTCTGTGAGCTTTGTTAGAATACGAGCAAAAAAACCTTCTTGTTTTTTCGATAGCTCTATATGTACCTTATTGGATGAAACATAGGCAATCTCCATTCCGGAGAAAAAAGCGGAAAGCATTAAAGACCCTATGATGATAGCGATTTCAAAAGTCATAAAACGAAAAAGATGCACTTTGGCATCTTATAGACTATTGTTGATTGTTCTTATTTTTATGATATTCATTGAATTTTTTCCAATATCGAAGCCTAAACAATCCGTAGACAATCAATATAAAAGAAAAAATAAAGGACATGTAATACGTTTCTTCACCAGCTCTTAATTCCTTAATTCCTTTTCCTATAAAAAGAATTGCCAATACAAAAAAAGCGTAATAAATATATTTTAGATTTTTTTTCATTTCTGTTATTTCGTGGTTATTTGTCCGTGATTATTTCTAGAACTAAAAATAGTAAATTCCTGATTAGCATCAAACTCATCGCCCTCATTAAATCCACCTCCAAAGCTATATCGATAGGGTTCGTTGGTAAAAATCCAATTATTTTTCTGATCCCAATACAATTGTTTTGCATCTAATATTTTCCCATCGTGAGTGACTAACTTCACTTCTCCTCTTAAATCGACTAAGTCTGTTTTATCGTAAATAATTCCGTAGGAAGCTGTTAGGGTACTCTTATTTCCTTTTTCGTCATAAAAATGCAGCATCAATCCGTCTGGAAACTCCCTGTAAGAAAACTCTTTATTAGAAAAGTCAAACATTGTTTTGCTAATTAAATGTGCTTTTAATTTAGCAGAATCTGTATGCTTTAAATTAATATTTTCTGCAATACCTGAGGGTTCTTGAGAAGCCATAGACATTTGACGGATGGCACTACTGGAGTTATCACAAGAATAAAAAAAGAGTGTTGCGAAAAGTATCGCAACACTCCAATATATATTTCTTGTTATGTTTTTCATTATATGTTTGGCACCTTCACGCTGGTATTGATCCAACATCCGATTTGGATTGTTTTCCCAGCTGCACCTTTATTGAATATATCAGTTTTACTTGGTGCTTTAGCATTATAACTTGCTGCACTTTTGGCTGCTCTAGACTTGGCAGATGGATCAACTTGTCCAGCTCTGTTCGCCATTTTAGCTGCTGCCCAATATACTGCTTTTTTCTCAAAAACATCGCTACCACAATCGTTAGCACTACTTGCATATAAAGAGGCGATTAGTAAATAAGCACTCCCATATGATGGTCTTTGAGCGATTGCTTTATTAGCAAAACTTCTTGCAGAAGATTTAGCTCCTCTTCGCTTCTCCATTTGAGCGATCTTCATGTATACTGAAGCTTTTTTATACGCATCTGTATGTAATTGAGCCGACTCGTCAAAATACTTCTTGGCATTTGCGTAATCTTTCTTATCTAAAGATAAAACTCCTAAGTAGTATGCAGACTCTGCAGATGGCTCAAGAGCATGATAGGCTTCAACGATTTGAACGAATAATGGATCTGCGGTACACTCTTTTGCTACCATTCTTCCGGCAGCTCTCTTTAACCAAGTTCCGTTTGACTTGTTTGCGTCAAAGTTCTTCGTATACATTGGAATTAAAACTTCACATTTTGCTTCAGTTTCAATTAACTTATCCATATTAGTTTCAAAAAGGCTGAATGCTTTTCCATTGGTTTCAGCTCTTTTCTTAGTTTTTTGATCTTTCTTAGTTAAAGGCTGACCCGCTTCTTCTTTCTTTAAAATTCTGTCTAAGCTCAATGATAACTTTTTAGTTTCTCCAGCAAACTTTTCTTTTAAATCTTCATACTTATCAAACAATTGTTCGATCGTAGCTCCACCTTCATTTCCTTTGTAACTCTTGTAAAGTGTTTCAAAATAAAAGTATAATCTTCTCGGGTTTCTGAAAGAAGCCGCATCAGTTTTGTAAGCATTATCAAATTCTTGATAAACATCATAGTTAGTTCCTAGCTTGTTTTCATACTTCACCTGGGCTTTTTTCGCCAGAGTAGTTCCCTTCTTAAACTTTTTACCCATGTGAGTTAAACTCTCATCGTATAATTTTAATAGATCATTTACATGAGCTGTTTTTTCAGCTCCACTAGAGTTTTTGATCTTGTGCTTTAAGATTTTCTCTCCATCGATGTAAATCGCATTGTTTAATTTTGGACACTTATTTCTAGTTGCCATCCAGGGCTCATAAGCTTTGTCGTATTCTTTAATCTTTACAGATTCGTGAAACAATGAAAGATTTGCCATACATTCTGGATCTTGCTGACCCACTGCAAGGTTTAAACCAAGGGCAAATAATAGTAGAAATGTAACTTTAGCTTTCATAATGTTTAGGTTTTATTGGGCTATTAATTAATTTTTGATTTTTGGAACCACTTATCGTTAAATGATAATCCAACATGTATGTTAAAAAATGTTTCCTTTACTAAATTAGAATTCTGAGTTCCTCTTTGTCCGTACTCAAATCCAATATTGGCATTTGAAAACCAATTTCCAACTGGTAATCCTACACCAAAAGACATGCCAAACTCATTAATTTGTTCGTTATTAACAGAAAGTCCAGTGTCTTCAAATCGAACACCAGCTCTATATACCATTCTTTTAAAGTAACTTGTGATAGAGTTGTATTTAGGAATATAATACCCTCCTGCTTTGATTGTAGAACCGTTTGAGAAGTCTACATTATCAATTGAAAAAGTTCTATTACTTAATTCTCCTGTACCCAAGGCTTCGTACTCAATACCTGCAAACCATTTTTTTGGCTCACTAATTCCAACTCCTATTGTTGTTCTTGAAGGTAAGTTAAAATCGGTTTCAAATAAGCCTAAAGCTCTTAAATCAACAGTAAACTCATCGTTCACAAATTCATCGGCACCATCAAACACGGTTACTGTTGCTAATCTTCTTTCATTAATCGACGTTAAAACCGTCTTAGGAGCGAATGTAAGGGATGAAATCAATTGTAATTTCTCATTGATCATTCTGTGATAAGAAGCTCCAATATTGAATCCAAATCCACTTAATTCCGAAATATTCAATTCTCTAGTGGCAAATTGGAGTCCCTCCTGAATATTGATAATCTTGTTTTCTATTTTTCCAAAGTTGAAATCGGCACTAAATCCTACTGAAAGTCCATCAGTAACTTCATATCCAGCACCAACAAATACTTTATTCAAACCTCCTTCTCCTGAGTATCGATCTATTATATTATCTGAAATCTGAGATTCGATTTTATATCCTACAGCGGTATACGGTAAAAATCCAAAACCGGCTCCAGCTTTTTTTCCGATTGGGAATCCTAATCCCAAATAATCAAAGGTAGTTGTTGAACCTTCTTCACTTGCTGTGTCTGATTTAAATTTAGTAGCTCTCTGACTACCTCCTAATGTATAGTTAGTAAGTTTCAATCTTCCAAATCCAGACGGATTCTGAATATTCATGTGGATACTGTCTGTAAACATAGTTAGCCCACCCATACTTCTGTTCTCAACAGTTCCATCGAACTTAATATCTCCGATACCAAAATATGAATAAGGAGAAGCACTCCCTTGTTGGGCATATATTTGTGTTAAAAAAAGTAGTGATCCTACTAATAATATCTTCTTAATCATTTACTTACATTAATTTCTAACAGAAAATTCAATCCTTCTAACAGAAAATTTGAAGTCGCAAATATGGTGTTTTTTAATCGATTAGCCAAGAAATTTGTATCCCCACCTGTTAAAATTACTGTTAAATGTGGTGTTAAACTTTTATAATACTCAATTACACCATCTATTTCATTCACAACGCCGTTTATAATCCCAGAATGAATCGATTCATTAGTTGACCTTCCAACTACTAAATTTATGGGTTCTTTTTCCAATAAAGGCAGGTTTGCCGTAAGATCATTTAATGACTTATACCGTGTTTGGATACCTGGACTAATAGCACCTCCTTTGTATTGATTATATTCATTTAAAAAGTCATAAGTGATACAAGTACCTGTATCAATAACCAAAACATTTTGATTTGGATAGTTTAATGCAGCGGCTGCCATTAATGCATACCTATCTGCACCTAAAGTTTCAGGAGTTTTATAGTTATTCTTGAACGGAAGCTTCATTTTAGACGAAACCTCAAGGAAATCGACCTTTCCTTGAAGGAATTTTACATTTTTTCTGTTCAATTTCCCCGTAGTAGAAATCATTACTTTAGCTGGAGAATACCTTTCAAAAATTTGATTAATTTCTTCTTGAAAAACTTCTTTTAAAAAAGACACACGCAAAATATTATTAACTCCTTCAAAAAGAGCGGCTTTTACTCTAGTATTTCCTACATCTATAACAAGATTCATAATTCCTAACAATAGACTGCAAAAGTATAAAACGAAAATTTCTTATTTTTGTTTTGCTAATATAAATTACAATTTTATATTTGCAACCGCATTAAGCAACTGGTGCCTTAGCTCAGTTGGTAGAGCAAAGGACTGAAAATCCTTGTGTCCCTGGTTCGATTCCTGGAGGCACCACCACTTAAGACAAAAACCTCGGTTTATAACTGAGGTTTTTTGTTTTTATTTAGAAACCCTTTTAAAGACCTCTAAGCGCTTAAAAATAGCGACAACATATTAGAAAACATTTATAGTATTAATGAAAAAAGCCCGATGGATTCCATCGGGCTCTTGTTTTTGTATAAAAGTAGTTGATTATTGGATAATCAAACGCTTCACTGTTTTTGCTCCTTCAGCCTCTATAGACACTAAGTAAACTCCAGCTTGTAATTGAGACACATCAATTGCATCCCCTTCATAGTTAGCAATGTAGTTAACTTGCTTTCCAGAAATGTCATGCATTGTAACACTCATCGGAGACGTGATATCACTTTCAATCACAAACTCTCTTGGAGATGGATTAGGATATAACTTTAAAGCTATAGTGTTTAAATCTGTATCTGGAGTACTTAATGTACTACATGCTCCTCCTCCTAAGGGGTTTACAAATGTATCAACTGTAATTTGCGATCCTGGTGATCCTGTACAATCTGCAGTAGGTGCTCCCCCACAAGTTGTAAAGAATAAGTTATCAAATGGTGCATTTGTTTCAAAACATACCATGCCAGCAACGATTTGGTTAACATCAGCAATTAACATGCTAACATGCATTAATTGTGTTGGTGTAGATGTTACATTGTTAGCTGAGATTCCACCATCTCCAATTACTTGTCCGAATGATACTGATAAACGAGTTGTTGTGTTATCATTCTGAATAAAGTTATTGTAAATCGCTAAAGCTCCAGAAAAATCTTGATCTAAGATATATGGAGATCCAGCTCCGATGATTCCGTGAGAATAGGTTACACCACCATTTGTAGAAATGTTAGTTCCGAAAACTGCAGAACTATAATTAAAGTATAACTGTCCACTTCCTAATTTGAAATCTACTGTACTTGTAATCATTACATCAAACTCATAGTAAAAAGGACCTGTTCCTGTTACTTGCTCATTATCCATATAGAAATTAATTTCCTGAGCTTGAATTGACACTCCAATAAATAGCATCGCTAATAATAAAGCCTTCTTCATTTTGTAAAATTGTTTCATAATCTGTGAAAATATTTTTAGAAGCATCAACCAGAATATATGGTTGATGCTTTGATAATTAAATTTTAGTATTGTCTTCCTCTACCTGAGTTAGGGAAGTTAATGATATTGATATCAATTGTTTGTAACTGACCATTCATATCTAAATCTCCATTATCATATCCAAATCCTCCTAATAATGGGAATACTGAATTGACATCGGCAGTTTGAACTTGATTATTTTGATCATAATCTCCTCCAACCATAGTGAATCTTCCACCTTCATCGATTACTGCATTTGTTCCACCAAGAATACTTGTCGAACTAGTCATCATATCAACAGTAGAAGCTGTTAAACTTAAGGCTACAGTATTGGCACTCATAATTCCTAAGTGATTTCTGTGGCTAACTGTCAAGTAGTAACTAGCACCTGGCACATCAAACCTTAATGGACTAACACCATCGGCACCAACAACGTCTCCATCTCTCTGTAATAAAGCAGATTGGCTTCCTAAGATATTCGTATTATCAGCTCCATCTCTAACTTCTACCCATACCCAATCAACTATTGCATTAGCTCCAGTTGTATTGAATACTGTAGCATTACATGTTAAGGCATCAGTATAAGGAGAAGTAGTAGGGATAATTCCAGCTAGTCTTAAATCATCTCTCATCCAGGCTTCTTCTCCAACATTAGGGTTGATAGAAGCTCCTTGTAAGTAAACTTGAGGAGTCACTTGAACAAAGTTGAATGCCGCAGCAGGTCCGAATACGAATCCACCTGATACTCCAGAGAAGTTTCCTGTTAAAGTTACTCCATTTGTACCAAAAGATCCAATTGTTAATGTTGAAGTTTCAACAGCATTAATTGTATTTTGATCTGGAGCAAAAGTTACTGGCCCTGAATCATCTCTTAAACAAACTAATTGCGTTCTACTTAATCCAGTAGCAGCTTCCCATCCTGCGATTTCAGCTTCAGTAAAATAGAATTCTATATCAACGTTTCCACTTGAATTAGTATTCGATGGGTTAATGTAGAAAGTTTTGTCCATTACTAGATTAGGAACAGTACTTCCCATATAAGATTGAGCTCCAGTTCCTGCTCTTGCTACAGACGTAGTTGTACATCCATAGCTATACGTATCATTATTAGTGATATCTGCAATAACATCACCAGTAGCGCTATCTGAAGTATGAGCTTTTCCAATACCGTTAACCATAACACTGTCATTAGTAGTACCATTATTAACAGTAGTTTGAATTCCTGTAGAAACAGTAGCAGTAATCACTACATTATCCAAAACAAAAATACCACTAGTACCAGCACCAGGACTAACATGTCTGATAACAAAATGTCCAGTTTGTCCAGCAATATTGTTTACATCAATACTTCTTACTTCTCCGTTTCCATTTAATGTATTACGCGCTTCTAGCTGTTGACTACCATTAATAGCAGCTGCACTTGAAACATCTGTAGTCCAATATACTTCATAAGGCTCAGCATCCTGGAATCCTCCAACACCAAACGAGAAGTTTACGTTAGTAGTTGCAGCAGGAATTGTAATTGCTACATCATTCCAGATATAGTTATCAGGACTAAAGTTCCCTCCGTTTCCTAAAACCGTACCGTTTGATTCAGAACCAATAAAGTCTCCTGTAATTCCTGGCCAAGTTAAACCAGTTAATCCTAACCAGAAGTTATTATCACCATCTTCGTCATAGCCAATCCACGCAGTAGTATCTGCAGCTTCAAAATCTGAATTTAATAATTCAAAAGTTTGAGAAGCAACAGGTGCTGCATCATCATCAGTGATTGTATATGTTAATGTGTCTGTTGAAGGGTTAGCAGAAGCGTCTCCTCCATTTGGATTTACCGATAAATCAACTACAACAGTCTCATCAGCTTCAATGTAACTATCATTGTAAATACGTAACGTCATATTCTGAGTTGATGTTGTACCTGAATTGAACGTCATATTTGTTGTCATTAAATCAAAGTCTAATCCTGAAGTAGCAGAACCAGATCCATTAACCGTGAATGTAACATCAGCATTTTGCGAAGGTGCTTGTGCAATTGAAACTGGGATTTGAACATCAGTAAATGAACAATCAGATCCTTCAGCAGTATTTCCAGAAATACTATTGAAACCTACTTGAGGTGTTGCTGCAACTTCTGCAGCTCCAGTAACAATTAAAGTAAAGTCTTGTCCACCACCAATGTTTCCTTTGTGGTTAACCGTGATTGTATATTGTCCAGAAGCTCCATTTATATCAACTCTTTCGTAAGGATCTACAGTGTTGTCTCCAGTTCCATTAGCATTAACAGCCGTTAATCTCCAAGGGTTAAAAGTAGTACCGTTACTAACTCTTACGTCTAAATCATTAATAAGAGCTGGTGTAGAACTATTCGTTCCATTGTTAACAGCCCCTTCTGGGTCTGTCCAAGAAATAGAAACTAACAATGGGTTTACACCATCAGATTGTACATCGATAGAATAAACACCTCCATTAGATAAATTTAATTCTCTAACTATTGCACTTCCACCAGCATTAGCAGTTGTAATAGTTTCTGCTGCAAATTTAGTATTCATTAATCCCCATCCTGTTTGAGCATCAGGCCCAGCAGCAGCAGTATCATCTGCCGTATGAAGGATTAATCCTTTTAAGGTAGCAGCTCTCATTAGGCTACCATTTACGTTATTGTAGTGTTCTTGTAATAATAAAGCAGAACCACAAACATTTGGTGATGCCATAGATGTACCACTAATGTTACCATATTGGCTATTAGAACCCTGATATGTAGAATAAACACCTGTACCATTACCCATGATATCTGGTTTGATTCGGTAATCATCTGCAGGACCTTCACTACTTGAAGTGTTTCTGCTTACAGAGTTTAAACTACCGTTTCCATTAATATTGGCATCTTGTCCATTGGCAACAACCATATTATTTTTAGCTGTAGCGTGTCCAGATAGTTTATCATAAGCAGCATTTCCATTAAGTGGATTCCCATTAGAACTATTATCTTGACCATCGTTACCAGCAGCAACAAACATTAAATAATAAGGGTTATCATACATGATTTCATCCCATTGGTGAGCGTCATTTCCATATTGACCAAACCATCCATCAGGAATTCCACTAGCGATATAACCGTATGAGTGATTTGAAACAATCATGTTTTCATTACTAGCAGCGTTGGCTCCTTCAGCCACATCATTACTCCATTTATAACCATAAGCGTCTGCTTGCCAAGCCATACCTTTAGAGGCAGCTTGTACTTGACCAGAAGAAACTATAGTACCCGTAACGTGAGCTGCATGGAAATTTAAATCTAAACCACCTTCTGATGCTGCATCACGAATATCAACCCTATTGTTCCCTCCCGGGCCATCATATTCTTGATGAGTCTCTCTTGCATGACCACCATCCCATACATGAGCTAGGTAACCATTACCATTTACATTTAATCCTAATCCACCTCCAGTGTTTAAGTAATCTGCTCTAGTAGATTCTGCAGCATCAACATTAAAAGTCGTGTAGTAAATAGGTGTTCCATCATCTAATACCCTTTGAAGCTCAGCGTATGACCCATCTTGGTTAGTCATCTTTACCGCTAAACCATGTTCTTTAGCATAAGCTATAGCGTGTTGCTTTTCTCTAGCATACGTTTCTGCAGCTTCTTGACCAAGTTTTCTAAGACCCTCAAAGTCTATATTTTTTCTTGCCTTGGCAAAAGCATCTTTAACTTTTTGAGGTGTAGAATTCTCCTTATTAATAGGGGTTAATTGCGTAGAGTTCTTTTTAGTTAGTTTACCATCTTTCGAATTTACGGGAGTTTGGGCATTTACCGCAGTAAATAAACCAAAAACCACAGAAAAAGAAAGAACGTATTTAACGTAATTTTTTCTCATTTTCAGTAAGTTTTAGTTAAAAAAGTTTTTGAATATAATCAATTTAGAGCTAACGATTATTAGTTTGTTACAAATAACACGTTTTTGTTACATATTGTTATTTAAAGCCTATAGAATTTCTAGAGTATGATAGCTTAGATTTTAACTGTTTAAAAAAATGTGTTATAAAAATTGTTGTTATTCAATCAATAAACGTTTCACTGTTTTTCCTTCTTCTGATTCGATAGAAACCAAATACATACCTGCTTGTAACTGAGAAATATCTATTGATCCTCCATCGTAGTTTTCAACCACATTCACCAATTTACCATTAATGTCATGAAGCGTCACATCCATTTTCGATGTAATGGTACTAGCAATTATAAAAGCCGTTGGTGAAGGATTAGGGTATAGTTTTAATGTAATACCATTTGGATCTAAATCGTTTGCACTTAATAATTCTGGTTCTGAATTAGCACACTCGAAATTATCATTAGTAATTTGTAATGCAGGAGCACCTTGACAATCTAAAGACACACCTCCGCAAGAAGTATAAAATAAATTATCAAATGGTGCTTGACTATGGAAACAAATATTAGCTGGCTGAGCAGGGTCTGCATACAACATCTTGATATGCATTAGCTTTGAAGGTGTTGTCTTGACATTAGCAACCGATATACCTTCAGATCCTAGAGCTTGCCCAAATGAAACTGACACTCTGTTTTTAATATTATCGTTTTGTACAAAATTATTATATACTGGTAACGATCCTGAATAGTATTCATCTAATATATAAGTACCACCGTTTGCTCCATGGTTGAATGCCAACTTACCATTTGCTGAGACATTTTCTCCGAAAGCCTCTGTATTATAATTAAAGTATAATTGTCCGCTACCTAATTTAAACTCTGTAGAACTTGAAATTAATATATCTGCTTCATAATAAACAGTCACTCCTCCATCTGGTGATGTTTGCCTGGCATCGGAAAATTCCAGTTTAATGTCTTGAGCTTTAACGGTAACACCTAATAATAGTACTACTATTAAAGAAACTTTTGTTAAGTTAAAATTTAATTTCATGATTATGGTTTATTGTATAAAGCACTTCTAAAAATTATTTTTAGAAGTGCTTTACTATATTAATATTGTTGACCCCTTCCAACATTCTTGTAGTTGATTATATTTAGGTCAGTATTTTGATATTGACCATTCATATCCATATCTGCATTATTATATCCAAATCCTCCAAGTAGAGGATATACGCCATTAATATCAGAAGTCTGTACTTGTGCATTTTCATCGAAATCTCCTCCTGGAAGCACAAAATTACCATTTAGACTTACTACAGAAATAGCACCTCCTAAAATATCATTCGCATCATTGATCAAATTCAAATCAGAATTCAATCTTGACAGTGCAACTGAGTTGGCACTCATGATACCTAAATGGTTTCTATGGTTAACCGTTACAAAGTAATTGTTTCCTGGTAAATTAAATATTAAAGGACTAGTACCATTAGTACTCACAACATCTCCATCTCTTTGAAGTAAAGCAGAAGAACTTCCTAATATGTTAGTATTATCTGCACCATCTCTTACTTCTACCCATACCCAATCTACAATTGCGTCGGCACCTGTAGTTGTAAATACTGAAGGATCTACTGTTAAAGCATCACCATAAGGAGAGGTTGTTGGGATTAGACCAGCAACTCTTAAGTCGTCTCTCATCAGTGTTGGCTCTGCTGGATTAGGGTTGATTGCCGATCCTTCTATGTACACTTGAGGTGTCACACGAATTGCCGCCTGTATATCAATTGTAAAATTAATCACCTGGTTACCGGAAGCACCTGGACAGTCAAGAGTAAAAGTTGGCACAACTGTCCAAGCACCTTCAACCGCATTATCTCCATCTAATATTGAAGCAAAACTAACAGTGTTAGTTGTATAGTTAGAACCATCAGGAGCTGTCCACAATAAAGTCCCGTCAAATGATGAAGCTGGTAATCTTAAATCTAAACTACTTCCGTCATTCACTACTAATGTAGCTCCGTCGTTAAAGTTTGTAAAGGATCCTCCATCTTCTCTGTAACGTGTATCTCCATCTGTTAAATCAGGGTTATTCTCCTGAACATGAACATTTAGCACTAAATCTTTACTCGTATCTCCTCCTGGAGTTACCGTAATGGCATGATCACCTGCTGTCAAACCAGTAACCGTCATGGTTACTAATCCAGTATCACTAATAGTAGTAGGTGAAAATGTTGCATTTGCTCCACCTGGTAATCCAGAAACAGCGAATCCTACATTAGTATTCCATCCATTTTGAGCGTTGAATACGATTTCATAATCTAAACTAGCTCCCTCACAATCATCGGTTGGTCCTCCAATTGTTAATAAATAATCTGGATTACAACCTAAACCATTTGGCATAGAAAAGTCATGAGCACCATCTGAAGTACTAAACACACTACCTTCATTGGCATTAGCACCAACTCCTCTTCTAGCAAAAGCACTCCAAATAATACATTCGTTTGCTCCTCCATATAGGTTTACATCGGCTTGTAATATTGCGTCCCTAGTTGTCACAAAACCTGGTCTACATGCTGTTACTTTTAATGATTCTATTAGGATATGTAATGTTTGTACATTTCCTGCTGTACTTGTATGGTTATATAAATCAGGTTCAAATCCATGAACCGCAATCATATCCCAGGTTAAATCCCAGAAAATCCCTGCTAATACAGACCCTACACCATGAGGAATCGTATAAGTAGCATTTCCAGCATCAGCTCTTAAAGTTTGGTATGTCATTGGGTTATTGGCAATATCTCCTGAATATGGAGCTGGTCTAATTCCAGGCCCATTGATTGGTTCACCTATGGCAAATGTTCCAGTTCCACTAATGTAAATACCATTATCTACATTAGATAATTGTAAAATCTTTCCTATGTAATCTCCCCAACCTTCACTCAAAGATTCCGAATAACCAGTTGAACAATTAACTGTATTTCCGTTAACGTGCGTTCTAATATGAATACCGTGACCATATTCGTGAGCAATTATTCCATTATCGAAATCACCATCTATATTAACAAATCCTGCAGTAGGTGCATTGAAAGTAGCATTAATCGTTGCTCCTGCTAATAATGATGCAACTATGGGATCTCCATCAGCTTGATTCAAACTATAAGCAGGAATTGTAATCGCGGCATCTCCGCCTCCCATTGGAATATCACCTGCAACATTGTTTACAATCAACACAGCAACAGCTCCTTCATTTTTAGCATAAACCGTTTGATATCTTTCTGCATCTTCTGGTTCTACTTCTCTTTTTATGTATTTAGGAATTGGAGTTTCTCCTAATTTTTCAATAATTGCCTTAAACTCTTCATAAGGTCCATC
>JABSPN010000080.1 GCA_013214425.1 Flavobacteriaceae bacterium
GAAGTTTTCTTGTGTTCTGTAAAACCTATTGTTAGTATTCCAACTACAATAAGCAATAATGTAAAACCAATCTTCTTTATCATTAAAATAAGTTTCTTAAGGTTCCTGTTAAACAGTAAATGAAGGCTTTCTCGTTATATTTTTAATTAGAAAGGATCTTCATCAATTAACTAACAGTTAAAAAAACTAATAGCCAATCACCTTAAAATTTCAGCTGGCAAATATAAACGATTTTTTAATATGTCTGACAAAGAAAATGTTAAAATATTATACACAAAAGATTGTTAACAACTACCTTCTAATCCCTTGATTATTAATCCATTTACGATATTCGGCAGCATTTCTATTGTGCTGAACTAAGGTTTTAGCAAACTTATGATAACCAAAATTTTGCACATCTGCACAGAAAAAAATGTATTCATGACGCTCATAATTTAACACCGCATCTACAGAAGAAATATCTGGCATCATGATAGGACCAGGAGGAACACCAAGGTTTAAATAGGTATTATATGGAGAGTTTATTTTTAAGTCTTTATTGAGAACTCTTTTTATGACCAAGTCAAAATTATTCTTCTTTTTCTTAAGCGCATAGATAACCGTTGGGTCTGCTTCCAATCTCATTTTTTTGTTGATTCTATTCATATATACACCCGCAACTCTTTTTCTTTCATCTACTTTAGCTGTTTCTTTTTGTACAATAGCAGCTAGAGACATCACCTGATCTCTAGTTAAACCAATAGCTTTTGCTTTTTCATTTCTATCACCAGACCAAAAATTATTGTATTCTTTAAACATTCTATCTCTAAAACTTTCCGCAGAAATATTCCAAAACACCTCATAACTATTCGGAATATACATCCCAATAGCTGTATTCAGATTAAATCCTGAGGCATTTAAAAACTCTTCATCTTTAAAGGCTGTTACTAATGCCACACTATCAGGCTCAATTTGCCTTGACAACCTCCCAGCAAGATTTTCCAATCGTTCTTGATTATTAAAGGAAATTCTTATTGGCTCATTGAATACTCGCAATGTATTGACAATATCGTTGTTCGTCATCCCTTTTTTAATGATATACTTTCCAGCTTTAACATTACCAATGTATTTTTTCCTTTCCGCTACGGCCTCAAAAGACTCCATATCAATTAGTAACGGCTCTAGCATTTCTTTTACATCTGAAAAATTATCCTCAGATCGAATAAATAATGTGGCCACATCATTATTAAACTTTGTATTGGGCACAAATACAGCATCATACACATAATAGGCAAAGAAAGCCATCCCTATCAAACCTAGAGCCAACAACGCGAGTAAAATCTTTTTAATATACATCTTTAATTAGTTGATATAATAATTCGTTTTCATAATCCTTTCCATTATAATTCCAATCTTTTTTAACCCCAATTCTTTTAAAACCAGTCTTTTCAAAAAGATTAATACTTGCAGTGTTATGCTCAGCTATATTACAATATAATTGTCGAACGTGTAAGTATTCAAAACTATAATCAACGACTAAATTCAGAGCTTCTTTTCCAATGCCTTGATTTCTATGTACTGGGTTAATGATGATAATCCCCACTCCCACTCTTTTATTTTTAGGATCAAAGTCAAACAAGTCGACTAACCCTAAAACAACTTCAGATTGTTTATCACAAATCACTAACCGTAACTGCTTTACTTCATAAATATCTTTATAAGCATTTTCAAGATATTCTTTAATTAGATATTTTGAAAAAGGAGCTTGGGTATGACTTAACTCCCATATAGACTCATTATTTTCAAGAGAATATAACAGCTCTAAATCTTCAGGCTCTAAAGCCCTTAATCTGATATGTTCTCCTTCAAGTCTCACCAATTGATTTCTCCTTTAAAAACCTGATTTGCTTTTCCCTTTAAAAATACATTTTTATATCCGGTATTAGAAGCCTCATAAGAAACAAACAATTCTCCACCTTCAACTAATAACTTTACTTCTTTATCTGTTGTTTCTCCTAAAAAATGCATCGCTAATGCAACAGCTGTTACACCAGTACCACATGATAAGGTTTCATCTTCAACACCTCTTTCATAGGTTCTAACCTGAAACGTATTTCTATCTTTTTTATATACAAAATTAACATTTGCACCCTCTTCCCCATAAACTCCATAACGTATCGCTGCTCCATCTTTTTTGATGTCAAAATCATTGATATTGTTCTTAAACATCACATGATGTGGAGAACCGGTATCTAAAAAGACAAAATCAGTTTCTTTTTTTAATTCCGAAACATCTTGCATCTCTAAATTCACGACATCTCCTTCTATAGTCGCAAAATGTAAACCATCAATCGCCTCAAAGGTTGTTTCTTTTTCTATAATTCCCAAGAATTTAGCAAAAGCTACCATACACCTTCCACCATTTCCACACATGGTACTTTCATTTCCATCAGCATTAGCATAGACCATTTTAAAATCACAAGTATCAGAATACTCCAATAAAATCAATCCATCTGCTCCTACCCCAAATCTTCTGTCACATATATTCTTGATGATTTTGGTATCATTTTTGGATACTATATTTTGACGATTATCAATAATTACAAAATCGTTTCCAGTTCCTTGATATTTATAGAAAGTTACCTGCATTTAGATTATTAAGATCACAAACTTAAGGCAAAAAACATAGACTTCGAATAACTCAATACATGTTTTTTGTAATTCAAGTGTTAATGAAATTTTAATGTGTTTTTATTAGTTGTTAAATGTCGTTAAAGTTAAGACTAAAAAACAATAAATCGGTAATTTTAACTGTTGTCCTGTGACAATATAACCATTAACGAAAATAATGTTTATCAATTAATAATTAAATAAAATAATATGAAAAAAGTACTAAGTTTAGTTTTCACTGCTGCCATAGGAGGAGCTATGACTTTAGCAGGACACACTCTTTTGGTTAAACAAGAAAAGCCCCAAAACAATACTCAGAAATTAGTACAACATACGCTCACTCCCGTGAATTATACTAATAACTTTGCCTCAACACCAGTTGATATTGATTTTACAGCCGCTGCTGAAAAAACTGTAAACGCTGTAGTCCATGTTATGAATACCACTAATTACAAACAACCTACAAGTATCTATGATTTATTCTACGGAAATGGGTCCGGACAACCTAGAATTGGTTCTGGTTCTGGAGTTATCATCTCTCCTGATGGACATATCATAACCAATCATCACGTTATAGAAGACGCTGCTGAAATCAGTATCACACTTAACAACAACAAAATATACAAAGCCGAGTTGGTAGGATCTGATAAAAAAACAGATATCGCGCTTTTAAAAGTTGAAGCTGAAGAAGACTTACCTTACATTGCTTTTGCCAACTCAGATAATACCAAGATTGGAGAATGGGTATTAGCCGTAGGTAATCCCTACAACTTAACCTCTACTGTTACTGCAGGAATCATTAGCGCTAAAGCAAGAGATTTAAACGGTGATAGTGAGATCCAGTCATTTCTTCAAACAGATGCTGCTGTTAATCCTGGTAATTCAGGAGGCGCCTTGGTTAATACCAATGGAGAGTTAGTTGGTATCAATACAGCTATTAGCTCAAAGACTGGTTCCTATGTAGGTTATTCTTTTGCTGTACCGAGTAATATTGCCAGAAAGATCGTTGAAGATATTATGGAGTTTGGAGATGTTCAGGAAGGTATTTTAGGTATTTCAGGAGATGCGTTAAATGCAATGAACGCCGATCAATTAGAAATTGATGAAACTCAAGGGTTCTATGTTGCAGGAGTTGAAGAAAATTCAGGAGCCTCACGTGCTGGTATTAAGCCCGGAGATATCATAAAAAAATTAGATCAAGTTGAAATTTCTAATTTCTCTGACTTAAAAGGTTATTTAAAAGCAAAAAGACCTAATGATGTTGTAAAAGTATCGGTTTTAAGAAATGGTCAATACAAATTAATTCCTGTAACCTTATCGAAAAGTGTCATTAGGAAAGCTCAATTTTTAGGTATGGAACTTCAAAATCTTGATGGTACTGACAAAAAAAGATTGAATTTAGACGAAGGTGTAAAGGTAATCTCTAACACAAATAGAACCTTATACAGGAATTTAGGCATTAGAAAAGGCTACGTGATTAAATCACTAAACGGTCAACAAATTGAAAACATTAGCGACATCATAAATTTTAAAGAGAAATACGGTGAAAACGCCTTGGAAAACATTAGCAAATTAACGCTGGTCAACAATAAAGGTGAAGAAGAGCGCTATATCTTTCAATAAAGATGAATCCATCTACAATAAAACAAAATAAAAATCACTCATAATGAGTGATTTTTATATTTATAAACACTAATTTTGCCGCACAAATTAAAAAATTTTATTTCTTATGAGTTTTAATGAAACTTATGAAAAAGAACTTGCTTTTCAAGCAGACAGAAGAAGAGCTTCTGTAGAATTCATTAAATCAATTAGTGATTTATGGTATGACAAATCAATCGAATTGGTTCTTTTCAGAAACCAATTAATTGATAAAAATGTGAGTGAGATTTTAAATCTTCATGAATACGCTGGTGAATTCGTTCAGAAACCAATCTCTATTTTTGATTCTGTTGAAATCGCTCATGCAATTAAGGATTTAGATTTACCACCTTCCAAACTTGATATTGGTAAATTAACTTACGAGTATCACTTGGAGGATGATAACTACAATGATGCAAGTGCGTTTGTTTTAGACAAGTTGAAAAATGCAAACATCGAAGAAATAGAGCCTAAAGAAGTTATTCTTTATGGTTTTGGAAGAATTGGTCGATTGTTAGCCAGAGAATTAATGGCTAAAACATGTAAAGGAAGTCAATTAAGATTAAGAGCCATTGTTACAAGAGGTAAAATTGATCAAACGGTATTAGAAAAAAGAGCTTCACTATTAAAGAGTGATTCTGTACATGGTGATTTTTCAGGTACTGTAGCAACAGATTTAGAGAACAGTGCTTTATTAATTAACGGTACTACTGTTCATATGATCACTGCTAATGCTCCTGAAGACATTGATTATACTCAATACGGAATTAACGATGCATTAGTTATTGACAATACAGGCGCATTTAGAGATAAAGAAGCCTTAAGTCGTCACTTAGCTGGAAAAGGAGTTGATAAAGTATTGTTAACCGCACCAGGTAAGGGTATTCCTAACATTGTTCACGGTGTTAATCACTTAGAAAACAATCCTGATGAAATCGATATTTTCTCTGCTGCTTCATGTACAACAAATGCCATCACTCCAATTTTAAAAGCTGTTGAAGACAGCTTCGGAGTTGCTTCTGGTCACTTAGAAACTATTCATGCCTATACAAACGACCAAAATCTGGTTGACAACATGCATAAGAAATATAGAAGAGGTAGAGCCGCTGCATTAAACATGGTTATCACAGAAACTGGTGCTGGTAAAGCCGTGTCGAAAGCATTACCTTCATTAGAAGGAAAATTAACTTCTAATGCAATTAGAGTGCCTGTTCCGAATGGTTCTTTAGCGATCTTAAACTTAGAGCTAGAAAAAGAAACGACGGCTGATGGAATGAATGCTATCATGAAGAAATATGCATTAGAAGGAGATTTAGTAGAACAAATCAAGTATTCATTAGATAATGAATTAGTATCAAGTGATATCGTTGGTTCTTCTGCTCCATCTATCTACGATAGTAAAGCAACAATCATTAGAACTGACGGAAAAAATGCGGTTCTTTATGTATGGTACGATAACGAATATGGTTATTCACACCAAGTAATCCGTTTAGCGAAATATATCGCTAAAGTAAGACGCTATACTTACTACTAGGATACCATAACACTTATACAATATAAAGCCCGAATAATTCGGGCTTTTTTTATCGCTAATAATTTTCATTTTCCTTATTATTTATAAAATAATCTGCTTAACTTAGATAATATAATAAAAAAGCCTATTTTTACTCGGTTTTACTAATATGAAATATGGGAAAAGCACAATTACACAGAAGCTGGAATGAAATAAAAACAAACGATTCTTGGGCAATTTTCAAGATCATGGGAGAATTCGTAAATGGATTCGAAAAAATGAGTAAAATTGGTCCTTGCGTTTCTATCTTCGGATCAGCCAGAACTAAACCTGGAGATAAATATTATCAATTAGCCAGCAATATTGCTACTAAAATTGTAAACCATGGATATGGAGTCATCACAGGCGGTGGTCCAGGTATTATGGAAGCTGGTAATAAAGGAGCTCATATAGGTGGAGGTACCTCTGTTGGGCTAAACATTGAATTACCTTTTGAGCAGCATGACAATCCTTATATAGATTCAGATAAGAGCATCGATCACGACTATTTCTTTGTAAGAAAAGTCATGTTCGTTAAATACTCACAAGGGTTTGTGGTGATGCCTGGTGGATTTGGAACTCTTGATGAGCTATTTGAAGCCATCACCCTTATTCAGACTGAAAAAATAGAGAAATTCCCAATTATATTAGTGGGATCCGAGTTTTGGACTGGATTATTTGATTGGGTTAAAAGCACTTTACTAAGAGAATTCGCTACAATTAGCGAAAAAGATTTAGATCTAATACACATTGTAGATACAGAAGATGAAGTATTAGAAATTATCGATGATTTCTATAGAGAATTCAACTTAAGTCCTAATTTCTAATCAGGTTAGTTCTTAGTCAAAGGCCATAAATTACTTAATATGAAAATTACTACTCTCTTGGCATTACTATGCCTTTATATTAACACTCTCAATAGTCAGGAAAGAGTTAGTGTTATGTTTTATAACCTCCTAAATTACCCAACGATTAATGAAGCTGCTAGAACAGACGATCTTTCCTTAATTCTCAACAACTACAGACCAGATGTATTTGCTGTATGTGAACTTAATAACGCTTCTGGAGCGGCTAATATCCTGAGTATTTTACAAACCTATGATGCTACATTTCAAATGGCGATATTTGTAACAAACTCATCAGACGACTTGAATGGTAATTCTAACAGTTTACAACAACTTGTTTTTTACAACCACAAAGTCATTTTAGAAACACAACATACGCCTTTGGCTACTTCTCTTAGAGATATAAATCATTACACATTTCTCCTGAATAGTGATGATCAAATTACAAGTCCGGAAAGGTTTGATTTGTATGTCACGCACCTTAAGGCATCTCAAGGAGCTTCAAATGAAGCCATTCGAGCCGATATGGTGAACGTATTCACTTCAGACTTAAATAATTTACCTACAACAAGACCCGTTATTTTTGCAGGAGATTTTAACTTTTATGACAGTTCAGAACCTGGAAATGTAGAACTATTAGACAATACTAATAATATTGTGTTATTTGATCCAGCGAATAGGCAGGGAAGTTGGCATAACAATCCGAGTTTTATTGATATGTTTTCTCAAGCGACTGCTACAGGAAATCTAAACGGAGGTTCAGGAGGAGGAATAGATGATCGTTTTGATTTTATTTATCTTTCAGATCATTTCTTAACCAATCCAGATTTATTATACAGCTCTGGTTCATATAGAACTATAGGAAACAACAACAACAGTAATTGCTGGAATCGAGATATTACTTCAAATGACTGTGGTGGCGCTACCTATCCATTTGCAATCAGAGAGGCATTATATAATTTTAGTGATCACTTACCAATTTTCTTGGAAATAGAAACCGATAAAACATTATCTACTCCTAATTTTGAAACATCAGAGGATTTACTTACTTTAGTAAGTGGAAACTATGTTTCCGACCAACTGCTTATACAACTTAAAGAAACCAATTTACAAAAACCTAAGCTTTTATTTTTTAACACGTTAGGTCAAACTGTTAAGCGTAAAAATATTACTAACAATTCGTTAATCAGTGTTAATGTTAGCGATTTTTCAAGTGGAATGTATTACATTAAGCTAGAAAATAGTAATATTGATGCTCTTAAGTTTATAAAGAGATAATTGGTAAGAAAAAGAAAAATTAATCTACTTATATGCCTACTATTTTGTTTTGCTTTACAAGCACAAACTAAAATAACTATTGAGGCTGATTTTGATCCCGAAAACAAAATGATTTCGGTAAATCAATCTATTCTATTTACTAACACCAGCAATAAGACATTATCGGAGATTTATTTATTAGATTGGAATCATGCTTACAGTGATAATGAAAGTCTGCTAGCCGTTAGATTTGCTGAAGAATTCAATAACAAGTTTCATTTTGCAAAAGACAAGGAAAAGGGAATCACTACGATTAATCAAATCTCTGGCAACAATGAAGCACTTAATTTTGAAAGGCTTGCAAACAACTTGGACATTATCAAACTACAACTTAACACTACTCTTAATTCAGGAGAAACAATTGAATTAAAACTGGATTATACGCTAAAAATCCCTTCTAGTAAATTCAATAGATTAGGTGTTAATTCTAAAAATGAATTCCAATTAAAAGACTGGTTTATCATTCCTGCAATGCTGCAAGATGACTGGGTTTATTTTAGCAATAAAGATTTGGATGACCAATATGTCGATTTTTTTGATATTCAACTTATCGCATCGTATCCCAAAGATTATACCTTACATACTGGATATTCCAATGTTTTTGTCCAAACACAAAAAACCGATTCTCAAAAAGCAGTATTAAAAGATCAAAAATCACTTGATAGAAAACTATATCTTGTTAAAGAAAATGATTTTTATGAGGTAGAAACCGACAAGTTTACTTTAGTCACTAATATAAGTGATGAAGGACTCTCTAAAGTTGCTAAAAGCTTAATTGTTGATCGAATTGCTTTTTTCCTGGATGATCATTTAGGTGATTATCCTAAAAAGCGTGTTTTTATTACTGAAGAGGAATATAAAAAGAATCCTATTTATGGGTTAAATCAACTACCAAACTTCATCAGACCTTTTCCTGATGGATTTCAATATGAGTTAAAAATATTAAAAACTATTACTTCTGAATATATCGATAATAGTATCCTGCTAAATGAAAGAGCCGATTATTGGATAAAGGATGCCATTCAGGTTAGATTGTTAATGGAATATATTGAAGAGTTTTATCCTGAACTCAATCTTTTAGGGTCGTTCTCAAAAATTTGGGGGATCAAGTCTTTCCACGCTGCGCAGTTAAAATTTAACGATCAATACAGCTTTTTGTTTTTGAATATGGCAAGGCAGCAAATAGACCAGCCTCTCACCTCTCCAAAAGACTCATTGATTAAGTACAATAACAATATCGCCAACAAATACAAGGCTGGAATGGGTATTCAATACTTAGAAGATTATTTGGAAGGAGATATCGTTAAAAACGGCATCAAGGAATATTTCACTAACTCAACCCTAAAACAAACCCGTTCTAAAGAGTTTTTAGAGCTTATACAATCAAAAACAGAAAAAGACATCTCCTGGTTCTATTCAGATTATGTTGATTCAAGACAAAATATTGATTACAAAATTGTTTCAGTTGAAAAACAATCTGATTCACTTTTAGTTACCATAAAAAATAAAACAAATTCTAAAGTTCCTGTCGCACTTTACAGTATTAAAAATGATTCCATAATTGGCAAACAATGGGTTGAAGGGCTACTTGATACTAAAACCATAAAAGTTGCCCATACAGATCAGGAAATTTTGGTGCTTAATAAGGAACAAATCATAGCAGATGTAAATCAGGGGAACAACACCAAAAAATTAAAAGGTTTAAAACTATTTAACAAGCCTATACAAGTAAGACTATTTCAGGATATTGAAGATCCTAATTACAGTCAGGTGTTTTTCTTACCAGAGTTTGGGTTTAACATTTACGATGGTTTCTCACCTGGAATTAGGTTCTACAACAAAACCTTTCTCAAGCGTCCATTAGAATACAAAATAAAGCCGATGTATGGCTTAAAGAGCAAGGAGGTTATTGGTAGCGCCTCTATAAAATATACACTTAACAATAAGTTTAAGAACAATTATGCCATTCAATTCGGATTTAGTGGTTCTACTTTCCATTACGAAGAGAATTTGAGTTATAGAAGATTTTCTCCTTTTATTAATTTTATTTCACGAGATCAAAAGAATCTCAGGAGTAACAAAAAAGAGCTTTTTAACATTCGCTATATCAGTGTTCAGAGAGAGCAATCTCCTACAATAATTACTGACGATGCAGAGCCTGATTATGGC
>JABSPN010000081.1 GCA_013214425.1 Flavobacteriaceae bacterium
TTCGAAATGCTCTCTAGTAATTTGACCAGACTTAAACGCCGCTTCTACTTCTCCAATATAAACTGTTGCAACAAAAACATTATCACTTATTGCCGATAAAACTCCATTTGCAATGTAAAACAATCCTGGTTGTTGCTCTACAGGCATCGCTAACGCACCTTCAATAATTGGCTTGAATAAATGCTGATCGTGAATCATGGCAACAACCACAAAGAATACAACTAATAATCCTGTAAAAGGCAAGGCTTCTTCAAAAGCATGTCCTAAAGCATGTTCTTCAGTAATTCCCATAAAAGCAGTTTGGAAAATAATTAAAGCTAAGCCTATTAAACCAACTGGAGCAACATGCAATGCTAAACCAATTATTAAAAGAATGGCAGCTATTGCCTGTACTTTTAAACCCAGTTTTTGTTTTTCTGTTCTTTTCTTATCCTCTTCTTCAGTATAGTTTTCAATTATCGTTTTCGCCACTTCAGGTAGTTTAGCTCCAAAACCAAACCAACCTGTAAGCTCTAATACAACTGTGGTTAATAATCCGCAGAAAAGAACTGGAATAGTAATCGGCATCATTTGTAAAAAGAAATCGATAAAGTTCCATCCCATCCTTTCACCAATTAACAAGTTCTGAGGTTCCCCTACAAGAGTACAAACACCTCCAAGAGCAGTACCAACAGCACCATGCATAATCAAGCTTCTTAAAAAGCTTCTGAATTGTTCTAAGGTTTCACCACTTAATTCTTCTCTATCTAATGTCCCACTATGATCATGGTCTGACGAACTAGAATGAATTTTATGATATACTCCATAAAATCCTACCGCTACACTAATCAAAACAGCCATTACTGTAAGAGCGTCTAAGAATGCTGATAAAACAGCCGCTAAAAAGACAAACAGAAGTGACAAGACTAACTTTGACCTAATTTTAGTAAACGCTTTACTAAAAATGTACATCAGCAAAGGCTTCATAAAATAAATCCCAGCTACCATGAACACCAGTAATAGGATTACTTCCAAGTTCTGGCTGACTTCGTTATAAGCATGTTTAGGGCTCGTTAATCCCAACGCTAAAATCTGTATCGCTAATAGACCTCCTGACTGAAGAGGATAACATTTTAACGCCATAGCTAAAGTGAAAATAAACTCCCCTATGAACAACCAGGCACAGACTGTTGGGTTGATAAAATACAATGGAATATTAACAATTAAAAAAGTGATCATCGTTAACTTAAACCATTTTGGACTATTCCCTAGAAAATACTTAAACATAAAGTCGTGTGTTTGGGTTACAATAATTGTTTTAGCGCTATTTCAAAAGCTGTTTCGCTAATATTAACTTTGGAGGCATTCTTTTTATATGTTGCCATCAAAGCTTGTTTAATTCTATTTGATGTATCTTCAAAAATAGCATCATCATCTAAACCAACTCTTTTTTCCATAAAATATGCAAAAACTCTTGCCATACCACAGTTGGAAATAAAATCGGGTATTAAACTTACTTGCTTATCGGTATGCTCCATAATGGGCCCGAAGAAAATCTCCGGATCAGCAAAGGGAACATTGGCACCACATGAAATCACCTCTAAACCAGTGTTCATCATGGCATCAATTTGCTCTTGAGTGATTAATCTTGAAGCCGCACAAGGTGCAAAGATTTCAGCTGGCAGGTTCCAGATACGTTGGTTAATTTCTTCAAACGGAATCATGTTGTCTGTAACAAGCGTATTTCCGTCCTTGTTTAAGAATAATTCTCTGATTTCTTCAAAGGAGAATCCACTCTCATTAATCACACCACCAACACGGTCAATAATCCCTACTACTTTTGCTCCCATTTGAGCCAAATAAAAGGCTGCGGCCGATCCAACATTACCGAATCCCTGCACAATGGCTTTCTTCCCTTTTACATCTCCCCCATAAATACTGTAATAGTGCTTAACTGCTTCTGCCACACCATATCCAGTAATCATATCAGCTACTGTATATTTTCTTGAAACATCTGGAGAATATTTATCTGTTTCCAGATGCTTGATAACTCCTTGTCTTAATTGACCAATTCTATTGATTTTATCGGCTTCAGTTGGCTTAAAGTGTCCGTTAAAAACCCCTTCCTGTGGATGCCACACACCGCAATCCTCTGTAATCGGAATTACTTCATGTATTTCATCTACGTTTAAATCACCACCTGTTCCGTAGTAATTTTTCAACAAAGGTGATACAGCTTTATACCATCTTTCTAAAACTCCTTTTTTCTCAGGGCTTCTGGGATCAAAGTTAATTCCAGATTTCGCACCACCTATGGGAGGACCGGCTACTGTAAATTTCACTTCCATTGTCTTAGCCAAAGACAACACCTCATTCATATTTAACCCTTTTCTCATTCGAGTTCCACCTCCGGCCGCTCCACCACGAAGTGAATTGATTACTGTCCACCCTTCAGCGTCAGTTAATTTATCTTTCCAATGAAAAACAATCTCAGGTTGTTTTTCTTCATATTTCTTTAATAAATCTTTCATTATTTCTTTTTAAAAATTATCATACGCTTTAACTATTCCTTGTTTTCCTGAAGTTCTTTATTTGTCTATCCCCTACCTGGGGAGTTAAAGCTGTTCCATAATAAAAGTTTTGTGTTTTTTGTCTTACTTCTCCTTTTGAAGAAAAAATCACTGCCAAATATAATGTATTTGTTTGTCTTCTCATTATCCTAAAAAAACAAATTCTACTCTCAACAAAAAAGTTCCAATTAGGTTTTACTTAGGTTGGTAAATTTTTCCTGAGGAGTGGTCTTTTATTGCGCCAGTTACAGAACTCAACACATTAATTTCCGATCTTAATTTCAAGACCCCAAGAAAGCCAAAAATCAAGGCTTCTTTATATTCTAAAATTTCTTCTGACGGGATCACAATTTCGACTTCCGACAAGTCATTTAACCTTGAGACGAGAAACTCATTGTAAGCCCCTCCGCCAGTTACTAGCATTTTGCTTTGTTTTCCTGAAATAACCTCACTTATTTGTACTGCAACATGTTCTATAAAAGTTCTTAGTATATCTTCTGTTTTTATTGCTGCGGAATCAATCAAAGGGATTATCGTGTTTAACACCCATTCATAACCCAAAGATTTTGTGGCTTGGAGTTGATAAAAATCTAATTCATTTAATCGCATTAACAATTCTTCATCAACTTTCCCTTCTGAAGCTAATTTTCCTTTATCATCATATTGAAGTCCTAGTTTACTCACAAAATGATTGAGCACTATATTTAAAGGGCAAATATCATACGCTGTTCGTGTTCCATTTTCTTCCGAAGAAATGTTAGCAAACCCACCTAGATTCAAACAATACTCATAGTCAGAAAACAATAACTGATCTCCTATAGGCACCAATGGCGCCCCTTGTCCTTCTAAGCCCACATCCTGCACTCTAAAATCACATATCACCTGCTGTCCTATTAAATCGGCAATAACAGGCAAGTTCCCAATCTGAAGCGTATAACTTTGATCGGGTTGGTGATGTATCGTATGCCCATGCGAACAAATGGCGTCAAAATTTAAGATCGCGTGTTTTTCTATAAAAGAACAAATTGTATTAGCCAGTAATGCTGTGTAGTCTTGATTCAGTTTATGTAAGCTATTTCCCGAAAGATGTATTCCTTCTTTTAATCGATTTTTCCATTCTGGCGAATAAGGAATGGTTTCAGCAATAGAAATTGAAAACTCCCACTGTTCTATTTTTGTAAAGGAGCACAAGGCTAAATCAACCCCATCTAAAGAGGTTCCAGACATGACTCCTATAACTTCATAACTGTTTTTATTCATTTAAAATAAGGACTTAATTAACCAATCATTGACATTAATAATCAAATGAACTATCTTTGAGCGCATTTAACAAAAATAAGCTAAAATTATTATGGATTTTAACCTTACTGAAGAGCATTTAATGATTCGTGATGCTGCGAGAGATTTTGCTCAAACCGAATTACTTCCAGGAGTTATAGAAAGAGACGATAAACAAACATTCCCTGATGAGCTAGTTAGAAAAATGGGTGAATTAGGATTCATGGGAATTATGGTAGATCCGAAATATGGAGGAAGCGGTATGGATACTGTTTCTTATGTTTTGATTATGGAAGAATTATCTAAAATAGATGCTTCTGCTTCGGTAATGGTTTCTGTAAATAATTCTCTAGTTTGCTATGGATTAGAAGCCTATGGAACTGAAGAGCAAAAACAAAAATATTTAACCAAGTTAGCAACTGGTGAGCAAATTGGAGCTTTTTGTTTAAGTGAGCCTGAAGCAGGTTCTGATGCAACTTCTCAAAGAACAACTGCAGAAGATAAAGGAGATCACTATTTATTGAACGGTACTAAGAACTGGATTACCAATGGAGGAAGAGCTGATGTGTATTTAGTCATCGCTCAAACAGATAGAGATAAAGGACACAGAGGAATAAACGCTTTTATTGTTGAAAAAGGAATGCCTGGTTTTGATATCGGACCAAAAGAAGATAAATTAGGAATTAGAGGTAGTGATACGCATACACTTCAATTTAATGATGTAAAGGTTCCTAAAGAAAATAGAATCGGAGAAGATGGATTTGGATTTAAGTTTGCTATGAAAACACTTTCTGGCGGACGTATTGGAATCGCAGCTCAAGCTTTAGGTATTGCTTCTGGTGCTTATGAATTATCCAGAGAATACTCTAAAGTAAGAAAGGCCTTCGGAACGGAAATTTGCAACCATCAAGCCATCGCGTTTAAATTAGCTGATATGCATACTGAAATTACCGCTGCACGTCATTTAGTTATGAAGTCTGCTTGTGATAAAGACAATGGAGAGAATTATGACATGTCTAGCGCCATGGCTAAGCTATACGCTTCTAAAGTAGCAATGGAACAAACTGTTGAGGCTGTTCAAATTCACGGTGGGAATGGTTATGTAAAAGAATACCATGTAGAGCGTTTAATGCGTGATGCTAAAATCACTCAGATTTATGAAGGAACTTCTGAAATTCAAAAAATCGTTATTTCAAGAGGATTATTAAGAGATTAATCTATTTAAAGACAATAAAAAAAGGGCTGCATAATGCAGCCCTTTTTTATTGAGATATGTAATCTATTTTAACTAAAAACCAAAAACTCGTTAGTTAAAAAGACACTCGAGTAATTATTAAAAGCTAATGATGTGTTTGTTAGTCAGTATGTATCAACTAGTTTACTCAAGTGCCTTAAGAATTTGTTAGTCTTAACTTTAAGATCTGGCAGTGTATATCTTATCATTAGTTATAGTACTAAAGTACAGCATAAAAAGAATCTAAAATGCCTGTTCTAGTATTTGAGTACATCTATTGTAAAAGTGGTTGTATTTTTTAAGAATTCGGTTGAAACCAAGAAAAAGGTCACTCTTAAAAAGTGACCTTAGGCTAAAAAGTAAATTCAAAGTTGTTTTTCCTTAATTAATTTATTGACTACAATAACCATTTTGCATTTGCCACGTAGTAGGATTGTAGGCATTATTTTGAATAATCACCTCATCATAGTTCCATAAAATAAAAACATCCTCGATAGCGCAAAAATCCGTTAAATTAGGGTTCGGTCTTGAAATAACCTGAGGACCAAAAACTCCAATCCATATTGAATCATCAACTGATGCTAAAGAATTCAAGCCCTCTAATGAGGTCAAATTGCTATTCTGACCTATATGCAAAGAAGAACCTATGTTCGTTAAGTTGTTAAGTCCAGTTAAATCAACCAAACTATCATTATAAGATATCCATAAAGAGTTTGCAGAAATTAAATTTTCCAAGCCATTTAGTGAAGTTAAAAGCGGATTTAAAGTAAGTTCTATACCTTGAACATTTTGGAGATTTTCTAAGCCTACAAGGGAGGTTAATGAAGTTCCAGAAATAGATATTCTTTTTGTAAAATTAGTAAGATTAGAGAATGGTTCTACCGAGTTCAACAATGCTCCATTTATTATAATATTCCCATTTACATTACTTAAATTATTTAAACCTGAAAGTGACACTAGTGAATCAGAACTAATAACTAAAGCATTATTATCATTACCACCGCACTCACTTAAGTTAGTAACACCTGCTAAAGCCTGAATAGAGTTTAATAAATTATTGCCTTCAATATCAATACACGTTTCAATATTATCCAAACTTTCCAAACCGTCTAGACTAAGAAAACTTGAATTGTATTCAACATGTAGTGAGCCTATAGAAGTTAAACTCTCAAGCCCTATAAAATTTTCAAGTGAGTCATTATATATAACGTTCAAATAAGACCCTATAGTTTCTAGATTACTTAATCCTGAAAAAGAAGTCAATTGACTATGTATAACAGTTAGACTCCCTTGTATCTCTTTGATGTTTATAAGTGGTGATAAATCATTAATATTATTCCAGGGCTCTCCATAACTACCTATACTTAAATAACCCGTAACCGTATCATAACCTAAAAGAGCGAAATCCAACAATTCTTGTTGGGAATCAAATATCCTAGATCCATCATACACTCCGCCAACAGAAATACAGGTTAAAATATTTCCTAAATTTGTTATTCCAGGAGTTACTTGAATAGGAAGTACACCCGTGCTGGATCCAGCATCGATATCATATACTATAATACTATATTCATCTCCTGAACAATAGTTAAAATCGTAATCAATTTGACCATCAACTATGTTTATAACCTCTGGCTCTCCAATATGCAAACCATTATAGTTTTCCAATAAATAGAGGTAACCCTGCGTTATAGGACTTCCTGTACATGTACTCACAAGACCTTGTAGATTCGTTTGATTTAATTGGTCATCAAGAGAAACATTTATTTCAATTGAAACATCATCACTAAATGGCCCAATTAAGACTTCATCTAACAAATCATCATCACACTTACTAAAAATCTTTACTGTTAAGCTTTCATCTTTAGGTACTAATCCACACTCTTCTCCTATTTCATTTGTAAGTCCCGAAAATAATACTTGACCATTATCCCTTTTAATCACCACATTATATGACGGCATTCCCATTTGACTAACTAATGAAAAACAAAGGTTGATGAATTCCATTGGCAAATCCGCATTCCACCATGTGAAATGAGAAACTTCTCCTACATATTTATCTCCAAATTTGTTCAAATCTCCTTCTTCTTTCCAATACCCAGTATCTTCATCAAAATACCATAATGGTATTATTTCTGGAGAATTTGGTGTCGAACTATCTATAGGAATGTGTATCACAGCAGTACTAGTTGGAGCTATATTTAAAATCTGACCCGATGGTGAATATAGATTTACAGCAAGCATCCCATATGTTTCTAGCATTCTTGCATTATTAGCAGTATCCTGAGCTAATAGCATTCCAGGCATTTGATCAAACGTTGACACTTGATTTGGCGGTAAATAATGCATTGACACTTGAACTTGCCCGTTATATTGATTTCCCTGAGCGTCTACAAAATCTCCTTGAAACTCTACTTTTGCACCATTAGTCAATCCAACGGAAGAAGGAATGCCCGAATCAACTGTAGTTACTATTTCTTTTTCAAGTAAAACTACTCTGACAACATTATTCCCTGTTGTTTTTGGAACTAAAGCTCTTGATCCTTCTATATAACCTTCTTTTCCTACTTTTAAGTAAGCAAATTTCTCGTAAACCTGTGCATTATTAATTACGAATACACCATTATGATCTGTGTATACTACTTCGCTATCAATGGAAACTCGAGCGCCTTGAATTGCATTATTCTCTACATCTAAAACTCGACCTATAAAATCTGCAGTAATACTTTGTCCGAAATTAGCTTGAAAAGCGATGTCATCAGTTCCTGAATCATTGGTCAAATCGTTCGAAAAATCGTCTTTTTCGCAAGAAAAAAAGACAAAAACAAGTAAGAGAATGAGTACGCTTTTTTTCATAATTAAATATCTTTTAGTTATAGTAAATTCAAAGTTGTTTTTCCTTAATTAATCTATTGACTGCAATTCCCATCAATAATATCTTGTACCGTAGGATTATAGGCATTGTTTTCAATAAAGACATTTCCGTAGGTTCCATTAGTAAACAGATTTTGTAATGCACAGAAATCGGTTAAGTTTGGGTTAGGAGCATCTTCAGTCGCTCCAGGCGTATATTCCCAAAAACCTATTTGAACACTCCCACCAACATTATTTAGTGATTCTATCCCACTTAAACTCGTAAAGTTGCCATGAACTACAGATAAATTTCCTCCAACATTAGTAATATTATTTAATCCATTCAAATTCAACAACTCTTGATTACCTATAATTGCAAGGTTTTCATTTATAGTTGTTAAACTATTCAATCCATTTAAAGATTCTAGTTGAATATTTAAAATCACATCCAAATTATCAACTTCCATTAAGCTTTCCAATCCTTGAAGATCTACAATTGGTAAACCATCAATATAGAGGTTCCCAGCTCTTTGTAAGTTATTCAACCCTTGAAAGGATTCCATAACACCAACTTCAATAAACAAATCGCCTCCAACTATTTCAAGATTTTCAAATCCATTGAAATTTGTTAAAGCTCCCATATCGTACATCCAAACTTGACCGGTCACTTCCTTTAAGGTATTCAAAGGCTGTAAACTTGTAATGTCATATGAATAATCATCTCCCCAATTTTCATTAAACCAAATATTCCCAATAACCTTTTCATACCCATAAAAACCAAAATAACTGATCTCCTGGTCATTTGTAAAGGACAGGTTTCCCTCATATACTGATGACACCTGTGTACAGGTTAAGACATTACCTAAATCGGTTGTGTCAGGCTGTAATGCTATAGCTATGATATCAGAAACATTACCTCCAATAGTATCATAAAACATGATATTATATGTATGTCCTACACAGTAAGAAAAGTTATAATCTAATACGCCATTGGTAATGGGTATCAAAATATGTTTGTTTATATCGTTAATATGTTGCTCATCAAATAAAACAGCATACCCATTATGAACTGGCGATGCTGTACAAGTTCTCACCGATGCAGATAAATTAGTTTGCTCCATATCGGTCACATCAGGAACTATCACATTAATCGTGGTATAAGATGAAAAAGGACCTATTGTTTCTTCATGTAATACCGTAGAAAGGCAATTACTATAGACCTTAATTGTCATCGTTTCATTTGCTGGAATAATACCGCATTCATTTCCATTACTATTGGTATATCCTGAAAAGATCATCTGATCGTTAGTATCTCTTATTAATTCAACATAGAAATCATTTAGCGGTCCGACTGAACTGACATTAAAACATAGGTATTCTCTATCTAATGGAACATCACAATTCCACCAGGTAAAATGAGACACTTCTCCTATATATTTATTGTCAACTCTTGTCGCCTGACCTTGTTCTTTCCAATATCCTGTGCTTTCGTCAAAATACCACAACGGAATACTATCTGGAGCATTGGGTGTTGAGCTATCGACTGGGAATTCTAATGTCGCCAGTGAATTTGGATCTATATTCAGATGCTCTCCACTAGCACCAAATAAGTTTACTGCCAACATTCCGTAGGTTTCAAGCATACGAGCTTCATTGGCTGCATCTTGAGCAAACAGCATTCCTGGCATTTGATTAAAGGTCTCTTCAGAATTTGGACGTAAATAATGTATCGATACATCAACTGATCCATTATATGGGTTTCCTGAGCCATCGATAAAGTCGCCCTGAAAACTAACCTTGGCTCCATTAGTCAAATTGACAGAGGACGAAGCCCCTGAAGTTACAGAGCCCACAATATTCTTTTCTAAAAGTGTAATTTGAATATCATTCGGAACACCTTGCGAAGGCATGATGGCTCGAGACCCATCTATATAGCCTTCTTTTGAAGCTTTTACATAAGCGAAATTCTCATAAACAGCAACATTGTTGATCACAAACACTCCTTGATTGTCTGTAAAAACTGTTTGGTTATCGATCGTAATTTGAACACCACCCAAACGCACTCCGTTATCATCTACTATTCTTCCTATAAAATCTGCAGTAATACTTTGACCAAAATTAGCTTGAAAAGCGATATCATCAACTCCTGAATTATTTGCTAAATCGTTTGAAAAATCATCTTTTTCACAAGAAAAAAAGACAAAAACAAATAAGAGAATGAGTACGCTATTTTTCATAATTAAGTTTCGTTTCTAGT
>JABSPN010000082.1 GCA_013214425.1 Flavobacteriaceae bacterium
TCTTTTGGGTCTAGATTGGCCTTTTTAATAAGGTTATTGGCGGCTTGAATTGCGAGATATGAGGTTCCTTCTCCTTCTTTTTTGAGAAGTCTTCTTTCTTAAATACCTGTTCGAGTGGTAATCCACTCATCGTTTGTGTCGACCATTGTTTCCAATATCTGATTGGACAACACATAGTCTGGAACATAGGCTCCGACAGCGGTTATAGCTGCTGTGATTTTACTCATTTTTTACTTGTTTTTTGTAAAAAAGAACCAAAAACACCTCTTTTTTGGGGCTTTTTGAGCTTTTTTGGTCAAAAATTGATGCAAAATAAGTTCTTTTTGAGAGATAGCAAAAATTTATTTTAAATAATATGCTATTTCAATAAAAAACGCCCACAAATGTGAGCGTTTTTAAGATTTCTTTGTCAAAAATTTATGCCTCTGCTTCTTCAGTAGCATCAATTAATACTTGTCCTCTGTAATAAAGTTTTCCTTCATGCCAGTGAGCTCTATGATATAAATGAGCTTCTCCAGTTGTAGGGCAAACTGCTATTTGAGGTACAGTTGCTTTATAATGAGTTCTTCTCTTATCTCTTCTTGTTTTTGAGATTTTTCTCTTAGGATGTGCCATTTTTTACGTTATTTATCCGTTAATAGATTTTTTAATTTATTCCAACGAGGGTCAATCTCCTCGGTATTTGTTTCATTTTTATCTGAATCAATTTGATAATCTTCAAGTCTATCGAGTATTTCTGATTTTAAACTTCCGTCTTTTACTCCAGGATGAACTCTTTTAGCGGGTACGGATAAAATGATCATTTCATACACATACTGCTGAATATTAATTTGATGTTCTCCATGAGGGATGATTAAAATGTCTTCTAATTCGTCATTATAGTCATCTCCGAACTTAACTACTAAATCATATTCAGAAGTTATTTCCTGATCAAATGGTTCATTGGTTAGATCACAATTAATGTTTACTGTACCCGAAACTTCAAAATGAAGTTCCATTAAAGTTGATTTTTTATTAAATAATAAATCTAACTTAATATTAGAACCATTAAATTCTTCATAATCAAAATGCTCAAAGAACGTATTGTCAATTTGATACTCGAAATCATGTTTTCCTTCTTTTAATCCCTTAAAAGGAATGTCAAAATCTTTCAAATTTTTCATCTCCATAAACAATTTCGAGCGTGCAAAGATAACAAAATTTATTAATGACTATTATTTTATTCACATTTTTTTGTTCATATCCTTTCTGTTCTCAAAAATGGATAATGCGCTAAGTATCGCCGACTTAAATGATCTTTCATTTGCAATATTTTTACCAGCAATTGCATAGGCTGTTCCGTGATCTGGTGATGTTCTCACTCTTGATAATCCAGCAGTAAAATTGACTCCTTTACCAAAAGACAAGGTTTTGAATGGGATCAAACCCTGGTCGTGATAACTTGCCAAAATAGCATCGTAATTTTTATATTCTCCTGAACCAAAAAAACTGTCGGCAGGAAAAGGCCCAAATAAATACGGTTCTTTTTCATTAATTTTTGCCATGGACGGTATCAAAATATCTAAATCCTGACTTCCAATTATTCCGTTGTCTCCAACATGCGGATTAATACTTAATACAGCCACTCTTGGCTTTTCAATATTAAAGTCGTTGACTAATGAAGTTTTTATTTTATTTGCTTTTAATTGAATGAGTGCTTCATTAATTTCCGAGACAACCTTGTCCAGTGGTACATGATCTGTCAATAATCCAACTTTAATATCTTCATGAACCATAAACATTAAGGCTTCTTCGCCTAATCTTTCTGCTATATAATTAGTATGACCAGGAAAGTTAAAGACCTCTGACTGAATATTTTGTTTGTTAATAGGTGCTGTGACTAATACTTCTATTTTATTGTCGATTAAATCTGACACTGCCTTTTCTAAAGAGCTAACCGCTTTGGCCCCTGCATCATTATTAATCTGACCAAACTCAAAATTAAAAGGTTCCTCCCAACAATTAATCACATTAATACATGCTGCATCTAATTCAGAAAAACAAATAATTTTCTTAATATGGTGTGCCTATTCAAAATGATCTATTATATATTGAATGTCTGTATCATTAGCATAAATGACTGGTATTACTCTTTCCATAATTTCAGGAGAAAGTGCTTTAAGCGCCACTTCGGGACCTATCCCGTTTAAATCTCCTATTGAAATGCCTACTATTCTTTTCTCTTGATGCATCATTTATTACCTTTGACTACAAATTTAGTTTTATAATATTATGTTTACAGGAATTATCGAAAATTTAGGTAAAATAACGCTATTAGAAAAAGAAGCGGATAACCTCCATATTACAGTTGAAAGTGCATTTACCTCTGAATTAAAAATAGATCAAAGTGTTGCACATAATGGTGTTTGTTTAACTGTTGTTGCCATTAACGATGATGACTATACTGTAACAGCAATTAAGGAAACATTAGAAAAAACAAATCTTAACTCGCTTCAAGTTGGTCATCGCTTGAATCTGGAGCGTGCTATGAAATTAGGCGATCGATTAGATGGTCACATCGTTCAGGGTCATGTTGATCAGACTGGGATTTGTATTGATAAATACGAACAAAACGGAAGCTGGATTTTCTCCTTTTACTATGACGAGTCATTAGGAAATCTTACTATTGAAAAAGGTTCGATTACTGTGAACGGGATTAGTTTAACTGTTATTAATTCAAAGAAAAATCAATTCAGTGTTGCTATTATCCCTTATACTTATGAGCATACCAATCTACATACCATTAATAAGGATGATGTGATTAACTTAGAATTTGATGTTATTGGGAAATATGTGGCGCAGCTACAAAAAAATAAAACAGCTTAAAAAAGCTGTTTTTGTTTTTATTTAAAATATTTTCTGATACCTAGATATAATCCACCAATTAGCAATGTTACTATACCGCCGTCAATCGGCATAGGTAATCCCGGCGGAGGAGTTGGCGGTGGTGGTGGGGTCTGTAAAATAGCATTTCTTACAACGAGTAGTGAAAAAACCACTAATACAACTATAAGAATGATTCCTAATATTTTATTTTGCTTGCTCATCTAAAGGTAAAAATAAAAAAATTTATTCGCCGACCAAAAAAATATGGGTAAACTCCTAAATTTTTATTGTTTTACAACATTATTGTTAATAAGTGGCCCCAGAAGGGCTCGAACCTTCGACCCCCTGATTATGAGTCAGGTGCTCTAACCAGCTGAGCTATGGGTCCCGAAACAGTCTGCAATATTATGACATATTTTTATATGTGCCAAACTTTTTATTTGTTAATAACTATTTCCTGACACAACTCAACTAAAATGCCGTTCGTGCTCTTAGGGTGGAGAAACGCAACTAATTTGTTGTCTGCTCCTCTTTTTGGAGTGTCGTTCAAAACAATAAAACCTTCATTTTTTAATCTGTCGATTTCTTCTTCAATATTGGTTACATCAAAAGCAATATGATGAATTCCTTCTCCTTTTTTTTCAATAAACTTTGCTATTGGACTATCTGGAGTTGTTGCTTCTAGTAACTCAATCTTACTTTCTCCCATTTTAAAAAAGGAAGTTTTGACTCCCTCACTTTCTACAGCTTCTGTCTTATAGTGACTTTCGCCAAACAATTTAGCAAATAGCTCATTAGATTTTTCAATGTCCTTTACAGCTATACCAATGTGCTCAATCTTATTCATTATATACTATCTTTATCGACAAAGATATATATCTTATTATTTTATTATACTACTTTTGCACTATGGAAACGCAAAGACAACGTAAAATTTCTACTGTAATACAAAAAGATATCGCTGATATCCTACAGGGAAGTATTCGAGCCGAAGGAGTTAATAACCTTATTATTTCCGTTACTAAAGTTGCAGTAACGGTAGACCTTTCTATTGCTCGAGTGTATCTCAGCATCTTTCCAAGCTCTAATATTGATTCCATTATAGAAGGTGTTCGTTCTAACAAAGCACTTATCAAGCATGAACTTGCACAACGCACCAGAAATCAATTGAGAAGAGTTCCTGATCTGGAGTTTTTTGTTGATGATTCATTAGACTATATTGAAAAAATAGACCAGTCTCTTAAAGGAACAGATAATCCTATCCTTGATCCAGATTTACTGGATAAAAGAAAAAAATCTTAATTGAATTTTTCGTTTTACATAGCCAAGCGATATTTTATTTCTAAAAATAGCAAGAATGCTATCAATATTATTAATGGTTTGTCCTTTGCGATTACCATTATAAGCGCCTTAGTCCTTTTTATTGTATTAGCCGGTTTCGCCGGATTAAGAGCTGTGAGTTTAAATTACCTGACTTATTTCGATCCTGATCTAAGAATTGAACCGGCAAAAGGGAAAACCATTCTTTTTAAACCTGAACTTGAAAAACAATTCAGTGAATTAAATGGCGTTGCCCATTATTCTAAAACTATTGAAGAGCGTGTCTTTGTTGAATATAAAAAGAAAAGCTTTCTGACGAATATTAAAGGCGTCGATACTTCTTATGCAAATGTGGTTGATTTTGATAGTATTGTTGACTACGGAAATTGGTTCAATAGTAAATTAAGTCAGTCTGTTATAGGATATGGAATCGCTGATGTCTTGTCGATTAGTATCTATGACTTCGATAATCCGCTGAAACTTATCGTACCCAAGCCAGGGAAAGGTCAAATTTCTTCTGTAAAAAGTGCTTATAATTCTGAAGCTGTTTTTCCTACTGGGATTTATTTAGTTAATGAAGAAATAGACAAAAAATACGTCTTCACTCCGCTAAAACTTGCCCAGTCACTCCTTGGTTATGACAACAACACCATCTCGGCAATAGAATTAAAAGTTGATAAAGGAGTTAATCCTGATCATATGAAGGCTAAAATCGAGGAACTATTTGATCATTCGGTGCTTGTTAAAAATAAGTATGAGTTGAATAGTGATTTGTATAAAATGCTGAATACAGAAAATGTGGCATCTTATTTAATTGGAACCTTAATCGTGATTATTGCTTTATTCAATGTGATTGGTTCTATTATCATGATGATTTTAGATAAAAAGCAAAATCTAAAAACCATGCATGCTTTAGGCGCTTCCGTTTCAGAAATCAAAAAAATATTTTTCTATCAAGGTGTTATCATGACTACACTCGGAACAATTATAGGAATCGTTCTTGGGTTTATTCTGGTTTTTTTTCAAAAACAATTTTCATTAGTGATGATTACGCCTACTCAGCCCTGGCCTTTAAATGCAGAGTTTAGTACTGTACTTATCGTATTGTTTACTATTACGATATTAGGAATTTTGGCCTCTAAACTAGCTTCAAGAAGAATCAATAAAAAGCTAATTGCTGATAATTAAAACGAGGTTAAATTTTAGGTTCTTTGCTTCGACTCCACTCAGTACTACTAAGCTAAGAATGTCCTTGACATCTCAACTAAACGCAACGTGAGCAAATTTTTCAAGGACTTCGTCAAAAACAGCAAATACATCTTTTGAATCATCAGACGTTACCATTTTTGTTCGGTATTCTTTAAAGTTCGGAATGCCTTTAAAATAATTGGTATAGTGTCTTCTGGTCTCAAAAACACCCAATCGTTCACCCTTCCAATCAATACTCATTTGTAAGTGACGTCTGGCAGCATCTACTCGCTCTTCCATATTAGGTTTCGGTAAATGTTCTCCTGTTTCAAAATAGTGTTTTACTTGCTTAAAGAACCATGGATTTCCAATCGTAGCTCTTCCAATCATTGCGCCATCAAGTCCAAATTCATCGCGCATTAACATCGCCTTTTCCGGAGAATTTACATCCCCATTTCCAAAAACAGGAATGTGCATTCTTGGATTGTTTTTTACCTCGGCAATAGGAACCCAATTGGCTTCACCTTTGTACATTTGCGCTCTTGTTCTACCATGAATGGCAATAGCAGCACAGCCTACATCTTGTAATCGTTCAGCTACCTCAACAATTTTGATAGCATCATGATCCCATCCTAATCGTGTTTTAACGGTTACAGGTAACTTCGTGTGTTTCACCATTTCTCTGGTAAGCTTAACCATTAAGGCGATGTCTTTGAGTATGCCTGCTCCAGCTCCTTTTGAAACAACTTTTTTAACGGGACAACCAAAATTGATATCGATAATGTCTGGATTTGACTTTTCTACAATTTCAACCGACTTTAGCATAGAATCTAAGTTAGCTCCAAAAATCTGAATTCCAACCGGACGTTCCTTTTCGTAAATATCGAGTTTCATCGTACTTTTCGCTGCATCGCGAATCAATCCTTCCGAGGAAATAAATTCAGTATACACAACATCTGCCCCTTGCTCTTTACACAAAGCTCTGAAAGGAGGATCACTAACATCTTCCATTGGCGCCAAAAGCAATGGAAAATCAGGAAGTTCTATTTCAGCTATTTTAACCACTTAAATTTATTTTCTACAAAAGTAATAATTAACGCGAAACATTTTGATAAATATACACTTCTGTCGCTCCCTGTCCATATTTTACATAACTCGCATCATAAAATTTAATACGGTCGTAACGTCTCAACATACTGTACAAATCGGCTTTTAATACCCCATCTCCAACACCATGTATCAATACTAATTTAGACTGACGTTGTTTTATCGCCAATTCTACATGATATTTTGCCACATCTAATTGCTTGGTCAAAATTTCATAATTGCTCATACCATGTTTAGACTTCACTAGCTTTTCAATATGCAGATCTATGACCAACACAGCCTCATCTCTTTCTTTAGGTTTAACGCTGCGTTTGTGCTGCTTTTTAAAGTTCTCTTTTTGACTCATGGCCTGTTGAATTCCATTAAAATGAAATTCTCCTCTAGCGACTTTTACCAGTTTTTGCCTCTGAAAGCGCATAGGAAAGCCTTCGTCTGTCTCAATAGTTATCATGTCATTTTCGATTGAAATAACTATTCCATTGATGTCTTCGTCTATTGCTGAAACCGTATCATTTATTTTAAAATCCATGAGGGTTAAATTAACTTTTCAAAATTATTACATTTTTTAGACAAGTCTCTCATCATTTAAAACTTACTTATGTGAGTAAAACCTTTATATTTGCACCTTTAGCGAGTTAGAGAAATGAAGAACATAAGAAATTTTTGCATTATTGCCCACATTGATCACGGAAAGAGTACGTTGGCAGATCGTTTATTAGACTTTACTGGATCTGTTACCGATAGAGAAAAGCAAGATCAATTATTAGATAACATGGATTTAGAACGTGAACGTGGAATCACAATTAAATCTCATGCCATTCAAATGGAGTATACTTACAAAGGAGAAGAGTATATCTTAAACCTTATCGATACTCCTGGTCACGTTGATTTTTCTTATGAAGTTTCTCGATCAATCGCTGCTTGTGAAGGAGCGCTTTTAGTTGTTGATGCGGCACAAAGTATTCAGGCACAAACTATTTCTAATTTATACCTGGCTTTAGAATGTGACTTAGAGATCATTCCTGTTTTAAATAAAGTTGACTTACCCAGTGCCAACCCTGAAGAAGTAACCGACGATATCGTTGATCTTTTGGGTTGTGATGCTGAAGAAGTTATTCCTGCCAGTGCAAAAACCGGTATTGGAATTGAAGATATTTTAGAAGCTATTATTGAACGTATTCCTGCTCCTGAAGGAAATCCAGATGAATCGTTACAAGCTTTGATTTTCGATTCAGTTTACAATCCTTTTAGAGGAGTTGAAACGTATTTTAGAATATTAAATGGTTCTATTAAAAAAGGACAACAAATTAAATTTTTAGCAACCGATAAATCTTACTATGCCGACGAAGTTGGGACTTTGAAATTAAATCAGGTGGTTAAAAAAGAAATCAAAACCGGAGATGTTGGATACCTGATTACAGGAATTAAAGATGCTCGTGAGGTAAAGGTTGGTGATACTATTACTGATGCTAAAAATCCGACACAAAATGCTATTGAGGGATTTGAAGATGTAAAGCCTATGGTATTTGCTGGAATTTATCCAGTAGACACTGAAGATTATGAAGAGTTAAGAGCTTCTATGGAAAAACTTCAGTTAAATGATGCTTCTCTTGTTTTTACTCCTGAAAGTTCTGCTGCCTTAGGTTTTGGGTTCCGTTGTGGTTTCTTAGGAATGCTCCATATGGAAATTATTCAAGAGCGATTAGAAAGGGAGTTTAACATGACTGTTATTACTACTGTTCCTAACGTAAGTTACCATGCCTTTACGAAAAAGAACCCTAACGATATTATTATTGTAAACAATCCAACCGATTTACCTGACCCTTCAGGTATGGATCGTGTTGAAGAACCTTATATAAAAGCGAGTATCATTACCAAGTCAGATTTTGTTGGAAATGTCATGTCACTTTGTATTGAAAAAAGAGGAATCATTACCAATCAAACTTACCTAACACCTCAACGTGTTGAATTGAGTTTTGATATGCCTTTAGCTGAAATCGTATTTGATTTTTACGATCGTTTAAAAACTGTTTCCAAAGGATATGCTTCTTTTGATTATTCCCCTATTGGTATGAGAGAATCAAAACTTGTTCGTGTCGATATTCTCTTGAATGGTCAACAAGTTGATGCGCTTTCTGCTCTAATACATTTTGACAATGCCTATACCATTGGTAAAAAGATGTGTGAAAAGCTAAAAGAATTAATCCCAAGACAGCAATTTGATATTCCTATTCAGGCAGCTATCGGAGCTAAGATTATTTCCAGAGAAACCATCAAAGCTTTACGGAAAGATGTAACAGCCAAATGTTACGGTGGAGATATTTCACGTAAACGTAAGCTACTTGAAAAGCAGAAAAAGGGTAAAAAACGAATGCGTCAAGTTGGAAATGTAGAAATTCCTCAACAGGCATTCATGGCTGTATTAAAACTTAACGATTAACATTGCGTTAAGGCTGCCAACTGTGCTGCTATAGACCCTGTTGGATCACCACAAGAATCACGTTGTGCTTCTAATGCGTTTCTAACTGTTATACAATTTTCTGTAGTAGGATCTGCGGTAAATGCTGCAATAGCATCAGCTGCATCTTGAGCCGCTTGTGGACATGAAATACCAGAAGAGCTGTCATCGTCGTTTGAACAAGAACTAAATACAACAATACAAACAAAAAGGAGTAGTAATTTTTTCATCTTTGAGGGGTTTTGAATCATAATTGATAAACAAGTAACGAACTTTTTTAAAAATTTCAAAAAAGAAATTCGATCTCTCTTGATGACTAATGCGAATATTCCTTTATTTGTAAAAATAATCGTATTCCATGAATTTATATCCCATAGAAGCTGGTCATTTCAAATTAGATGGTGGTGCCATGTTTGGAGTGGTTCCCAAATCGATTTGGAGTAAAACCAATCCAGCCGATGAAAAAAATATGATCGATATCGCTGCAAGGTGCTTACTGGTCGAAGATGGAAATCGACTCACATTAATTGATACAGGAATGGGGGATAAACAATCTGAAAAATTCTACAGTTACTATTATCAATGGGGAGATCATTCCATCGATACATCTTTAGCAAAATATGGTTTTTACAGAGATGATATTACTGATATTTTTATGACTCACTTACACTTCGATCATTGTGGTGGAAGCATTCAATGGAATAGAGATCGTACCGGTTACGAACCTGCTTTTAAAAACGCTAAGTTCTGGACCAATAAAAGTCATTGGGACTGGGCCGTCAATCCAAATGCCCGAGAAAAGGCTTCTTTTTTAAAAGAAAACCTACTTCCAATGCAAGAATCGGGTCATCTTCATTTTATGAAAGAGCCTGAAAACGGCACTGATTTTATTCAAAACTCAGAACTGGATTTTGGCGTTTTGTATATTGATGGACATACAGAAAAACAAATGATTCCGCATATCAACTATAACGGAAAGACTATTTGTTTTATGGCCGATTTAATGACAACGCTGGGGCATTTAAAATTTCCTTATGTTACTGGATATGATACAAGACCCTTATTAAGTCTTGACGAGAAAAGTAAATTCTTAAATCTTGCTACAACTAATAATTATTATTTATTTTTGGAGCACGATGCTCATAATGAGATCGTAACTGTACAGCAAACAGAAAGAGG
>JABSPN010000083.1 GCA_013214425.1 Flavobacteriaceae bacterium
GGCATATCCTCCATTATCTTGAAGCCCTCCTACCATTTTATTGGCATTATTCGGTGCAACAGCTACCTTATAAAATTGACCTATTTGTATTCCAGCCGTATGATCCTGAAACGTAGCCCCAGCATCGTTAGAGGAATATACTCCTCCATCTGAACCCACAAATATTCTTCCTCCGAAAGAACGGATCATGTGAATATCTGCATGCGTATATCTTGGTCCTGAAGGGTTACTCCAGCTATTAATTTCTGTCCATGAAGTACCTCCGTTTATCGATTGCCATACATTCAAGCATCCTAAATAAATTTCTTCTGCATTGGTTGAAGAAACCCCTAAAGCTAAATCATACCACCCCTGAGTACAACTTCCCATAGGACCAGAAGTATTTTGAGCTGTAAATGAATCTCCGCTATCACTAGATCTGTATACTCCTTGATAATTAAATCCACCATTAACCGCTAATACATAAACATAATTTGGATTAGCAGGTGTTACATCTACTACTAGTCTTCCTGAACCTGCAGGTAAACCTGTTGTAGAAGGTGTGAAGGAATCTCCTCCGTTCGTTGACTTATAAAAGGTGTTATTGGATGCAGCATAAATCGTATTGGGATCGCCTGGTTTTAACTTCATATCTCTCATGTTACCACCAAGAGTTTGGGTCCAGTTTACTCCAGCATCTATTGATTTAAAGATACCTTGGTTTGTAGACACCCATAAAATATTAGAATCTGTAGGGTGAATGTATATATCATTCATAGAAGTTGGAGAGTTTGCAGGATTCAATCCAGTTTGATTCCATGTCATTCCTCCATCTATAGATTTCATCACACCAACACTAAATGTGTCATTTGCATCATCATCTCCTGTCGCTATATATATAATGCTGGAATTCGCAGGATCTACTGCAATTCCTGACACTCCAATTTGAGGCAATTCATCAGATAATGGAGCCCATGTAGTCCCCGCATCAGTAGTTTTCCAAATTCCTCCAGCTGGTGCTCCAATATACCAGGTGTCAGCATCGTTAGGATCAACTTCTATCACATTAACACGTCCCTGACCAGATGACCATGAACCTGTATTCGTATGGGTAACTGGTCCTACTGGTTGCCAATTACTCATGTCTGCCATTGTGGTATTGTTATTAAAACTTTGTGTAAACACATTCTTATTTTCCCAGGCAGTCCACATTTGTTGAGATGAAGGTAATTTACCCTCCTGGTTTAAAAAATTTTGCCAATAATATTCCCATCTCTTGAAAGGTTTAAATCCATTCGCTTTTACTGTGTGGTCTTTATCTGCCCAATAGGCATTGAAATACTGTTGTACTTCTTCAAAAGTAGGTTGATAATGTGCTCCTTTTTCAAGATAAAGTTCTTTCATCCAGGGAGCATCTTGGTTAAATTGCTGAGCACTTAATTGAGCGCAAAACAAAACCATAAGTAGGTAAATAATTTTTTTCATTTGCTTTGGTTTTACAACAAAACTATTAAAAAAAGTATATATAAAAAAGCCTTAATCCCTTTATAAACAGTGCTTTTAGTCTACCTGAAATGTATACTTTAGCACATTAAACGGGTGGAAATTCGTGCTGTTTTTATTGTAAATCCTTATACCGTTCTTCTGTTTCTAGTTTTTCGACGATATCGTTTACTTGAAAAACACAATGGTTATAGGCATCTATAATATTGTGGATAAACTTGACATGTAATTCTTTCGGTTGTTCTAAAGGGTTTGACACTACATCTCTATACATTCCCAATTGCGTTTTTAGAACCGTTAATCTGGCATTAAGAGACAAGTTCTGTATTCGTTGTGGAATGGTTTTTTCTACTGATGCAATACTCTTACTTAATTCATCTAATGATTCTATATCAGTTGTATTGGATTCTTTGATTAGTAAATCCATTTTTTCTGTAAGCAATTTAAATGAAGACCATTCTGCAATGTCCTGTTCTGCATTTGGACTAAACTCATACAGTTGTTTTGATACTTTAGCAGACTTCTCTGAACTATTCTTCTCCTCCTTTTTATTGTCACCAGCAACTGTATCATCAGATTTGCATCCTAAAATAAAACTAAAACAAACTATTAAGTAAAGTAATTTTCTCATCTGAGAATTGATTTTTTGCTAATGTAAAATGTATAATTCAAAAATATCCAAAAAAAATTATAATATTTACAGCTCCTATCAACCCTAAAGCTTATGGACACCAAAATTCTTATTATTGGAGCATGCGGACAAATTGGATCTGAGCTCACGCTATCTCTAAGATCGATCTATGGAAATGATAATGTGATTGCTTCTGATATTCGAGAAGGAAATTACGAATTAATCCAATCTGGACCATTCGAAATATTAGATGCAAAAAATTATGAGCAAATAAAAGAGTGTGTCGAAAAGCATCAAATTACTGATGTTTATTTGTTAGCAGCTATGCTTTCTGCTACTGGTGAAAAACACCCTATGATTGCCTGGGATTTAAACATGAATTCTTTGTTTAATATTTTAAATCTAGCCAAATACAAGCAGATTAAAAAGGTTTTCTGGCCTTCGAGTATTGCTGTATTTGGAAGTACAACTCCCCGACAAAACACTCCGCAATTCACAGTAATGGAACCCGCTACTGTCTATGGAATCACGAAACAGACCGGAGAACGTTGGTGCGAATATTACCATAAAAACTACGGTGTAGATGTAAGAAGCATACGTTACCCAGGCATTATCAGCTGGAAAACGCTTCCTGGAGGAGGAACAACAGATTATGCTGTCGAAATTTTTTACGAAGCAATTAAGAACAAATCCTACAAATGCTTCCTATCCAATGATACTGCCCTGCCAATGATGTATATGGATGATGCGGTAAAAGCAACTATTGATATCATGAGAGCCGATAAAGATGACATCACTATTCACTCCTCATATAACTTAGCAGCTATTACATTTACTCCTGATGAAGTTGCAGCCGAAATCAAAAAACATATTCCTGAATTCACCATTTCTTACGAACCTGATTTCAGACAAAAAATAGCCGATAGTTGGCCACAATCTATAGACGATTCTAAAGCCAGAGAAGACTGGAATTGGAATCATTCTTTTGATCTAGAAAAGATGACCAAAGTCATGCTAGAAAATCTAGGATAATAAAAAGGCTTCCAGAATTGGGAGCCTTTTTATTTGTTCTTTTACTAAGCCCTAAAACGGTAGATTATTCAGATCAACATTTCCTCCTGATAGAATAATCCCTATCTTCTTGTTTTGATAGTTTTCTTTTTCTCTTAATAGCGCTGCTAGAGCAACTGCAGAAGACGGTTCGCAAACAATCTTTAATCGTTCCCATATTAATCGCATAGCACCAATAATTTCTTCTTCCGTTACTCTAATAATTTTCACCACATCTTCTCTTATAATCGGAAAGTTTTGATCTCCCAATTGGGTTCTCAACCCATCTGCAATAGTATGCGCTGTTTCATTAGATTCAATTTTACCGCTTAATAAAGATCGATACGCATCATCTGCTTCAAAAGGTTCTCCTCCTGCTACTTTACACCCATTACCAAAATACTTAGCCGCTAGAGCTGTACCTGCTATTAAGCCTCCACCTCCAACGGGGCAAAATATTAGTTCTAAATCTTTATACTCTTCTAATAATTCCATAGCAGCCGTGCCCTGTCCTAAAATCACATCCATATCATTAGAGGGATGAATAAATGTCGCTCCTTCCTCTTGGCTAATTTTAGTCGCAGCAGCTTCTCTAGCCTCTAGTGTTGGCTCACATTCAATAATCTTTCCTTTATACTGTAAAACGGCCTTCTTTTTTACTTCAGGAGCATTAGAGGGCATCACAATATATGCCTTAACATTTAATTGTAATGCAGCTAAAGATAATGCTTGTGCAAAGTTCCCTGAAGAATGTGTGACTACCCCTTTACTTCTTTGACTTTCACTTAACTGCTTAATTGCATTCGTAGCCCCTCTTATTTTAAAGGCACCCATTCTTTGAAAATTCTCACATTTAAAATAGAGCTCAGCTCCTATAATTTCATTTAGGAGTCTTGAGCTTAAAACCTGAGTCTTGTGGATATGTGGCTTAATTCGCTGATAAGCTGCTATTAAATCTTCTTTATACATAAAGCAAATTTACTATTTAATCTCAATAAAAAAGGCCTGTGAAAATCACTGGCCTTTACTTTAACTATATGTATTAAGAGTTATTCAACTAAAACATTAAAGTTATCTAACTCATAAGTACCCGTAAAATCATTTAAATCACCTCCAACATATCTAAAGGCGATATAAGCAGTCCCAGAATAAGATTCTAACGTTAAAGAACCAGGCACCCAGTTTTGGAAAAACTCACTATCTGCTACAATGTTTGCACATCCAGTAACATTGTCCCAAGTCGCTGAAGTAATATTTCCTGGTGTACCATCCCAATCTGTAGAGATTAACACTTCTAAATAACTGTTATCTGAAAAGCTGTTTGAAGTTTCATAGGTAACTACTTCTATACCTTGAGCATCTAAATCTATTGAAGGAGAAATCAACCATGCTATATTACTTGGAGAATTCGATGAAAAAGCACCCATCGAAGCAATTCTACTTGAAGGGTTTCCAGAATCTGTACTAAAGTCTACTTCCCAATCTCTAGAACCTGCCTCAATATAGTTAGTCCATCCATTTCCAGATACAGAAGTCCCTGTAGCCATTGATTCAAAATCTTCAGAAAAAGAAGTCGTCAAGCCTGAAGTATCTAGAACTTGTATTTCACACTTGTCAGATTCACTATCAGTAAATTGAACATCATTATGAGTATTTAATGCCATCACTAAATTATCTGCAGTAAAGTCTCTAGTAATAATTCCTGTAATTGAACCACTTCCAGAAGGCATTATTTGATTTTTAAATGTTGCAAAAGTACTTGTTTCCAAAATAAAGTTAGAAAAACTATATATACATTCACAAGACATGATTGTTCTTTGTGTGTCAAAATCATCAAATGGATCTACATAAGGCTGCCCTATATGTGAAGGGTCAAAATGAGCACCATTTACTTGTACCATCATACCAATATGAGATTCATTAATTTGAGAAAGATTCATTACGTTTGGTACGATTGTTTCTGTATTATTTGACCTAACAATTACTTGTGCTGCTAAGTTTTCTGAAATCCTTCCTACCTCATCTCCGTCTAATGAACCAATAGTTATCACATCTCCATCTCCTAACCCAATGTATAGCCCTTGTAACTTAATAAAAATCTCTCTACCCACATTGAATTGCGTATACAAATCATTGATCTCTAATTCTATTCTAATTGCACTTGTTGCATTAGTGGAAGCATCCTGAATGTATAATTCTTTAAAGAAGTTCCCATCTCTATCTGAAGACACTACAAACCCTTTAACAATTAAATCAGAAACTATTTGTGTTGGTTCTGCACCTAATTGAGCTTTTAATTGCGGTATCGTAATATTAGCCACTAATCCTGCGGCAGGATTATTTAAATCATCTACTTGTGGGGCTGAATAATCATCATCCTGAACACAAGCTGTAAACACGATTCCCACTACTAAAGTGAAAACCATAACCTTAAAAATGTTCATTGTTTTTTTCATTGCTTTTAGTTTATATTTTTTCATTTCTTTTAATCAAAAATTGTTACTTATTAGAATCTGAAGTAGACATTAACAAAGTAAGTACTTGTTCTACCATACCAGTATCTCGATCCAAACACGGGTTTGTCTAAAGACCTGTCTTCCAACAACTCTGTGTAATTTGCATTTCTTGATTGTTCGAAACCACCTGTTTTATATTCTTCACTTAGGACGTTGCTAATACTAGCAAAGAATCCTAAGAAGTAATCTCCTATTTTCCAAGACTTCCCTCCTACCAAATTTACTAAAAAATAATCGTCAATTTGTTCTTGTACAAGAAGTTGTCTAGCAACAGCAGGATCATATCCATTAATTAAAAGACCGTCTTGATCTAAATAAAAATTAGAAGTTCTTGTAATTGGACTTACATCGATATATGCATTAGAGAAGTAATTCCCTGATACTCCAAACCACCAGAATTTAGGATCTCTATATTCAAAACCTAAACTAGCTGCGTTTTGAGGTCCTCCTGCAATTTTGTAATCTTTTAAGTTCGACACTCCTAAATCTAACTGACCAACAAAGTCATCAGAGGTTAAATAAATGTTTGGATTATTGGCATATACATTCTCTCCAATTGCAGCAGCTCCTCTAATTTTAACTGTAGGTGTTACTTGCACCTCAGCACCAAACTCAAGCCCCATACTACGTCTATCTAGACCAGATAACACTTCTTGAACAAAAGCAGATCCATTAGCATCATTAGTATTGTCTACATTTCCACTATTTAAACTAATACCATCAGCAAAAAAGAATGAAATCTCTGTGGCGTCTTGTGTTTTGTTATAGTATCCTGTTAATCTTGCATTCACGATTGGTGACCTAAAAATATAGCTCACATCTGCAGCAGTGATTAACTCATTTTGTATTCCGTCAACAATATCATTATTCTGTCGTGAATTACTAAATGTATTTCTTAAAGTAGGTGCTCTAGAAACATAGGCTCCATTTACGTCTACTAAATGTTTTCCTGAAATCTTATACGTGAATCCTGCTTTACCTCCGTAACCTGTGAAATCTACTTTTTCACTATCACCAAAAGAATATGAAATGCTTCCATCAGCAACTCCTGGTAATTCAACAGGTGATTGACCAGCAGCTAACACATTTCCACTAGCATCTGTGTACTGTCCCAAACCATTAGTGTAGAATGTTGGGAAGTTTCCGTTGTCATATAACCCTTCTCTTTGGTAGCTGGTTGAAGAAACCGAAGCTCCGATATAGAAATCGAATTTATTGTAGTTGAATTGTGCTTGAGCAAATCCTCCTATTTCCTGAGCATCTAAGTTAAAGTTATATCTGAATCGTTCTCCTTCTCTGACTCTTCTATTCGGATTCATTAAATCACTTTGAGAAGCATCAGTTCCGAAGTCAGAAAATACATCTACATCTAAGAAATCATCTGCTCCTAAAAGATCTAACATCTTTGCGTAATTTTCAGATTTTAATCTTCTGAAATTAGCACCTGCATTTAATGTGATATTATCGTTTATTTCAGTAGCGAAGAGTGAACTAGCCGATAATTGTTGATCATCTGTACGATCTTCAAACACGGTATAAACAGCTTCTCCTGAAGTTAAGTTCGCATCATATAAACCATTCCAATTGATTTGACCATCATTGGTAAAGTTTTGCTGTGCATTAAACACATCTTGATAATCGATATCGTCAAGCGATAAAAAGTAACTTGGCAAGTATTGGTAATACGATGGATCAGGGTTTGGTCCATTCGCATTGTTTAAACGACTACTTCCAATTTTACCAAATTGATAGGCAACATTCGTGTTTAATGTTGTTTTATCATTGATGTCCCAAAAGTGATTTAACATCACGATTGGCTCTTCAACTTCTCTAACTCTAGAGTTTCTTTTTTCTCCATCATACCATCCCCAGAAAGAGTTGTATTCAATTCCTTTTAAATCAAAAACTTCTTGGGTATTAGCAGAAGATCTACCTCTTCTGTTTGGGGTATAAATACTTACTAAATTTAAACTGTGCTTGTCATTGATTTTCTTTTCAACAGCAGCAAAGAAAGAGTTCGCATCATAAACAGTTCCTTGCTGAAATCCTTCATTACCCCATCTTCTTCCTGCAGAAACTGTAAAAGCCCATCCATTTTCCATTAGTCCACTACTATAAGTACCAATTACTCTGCTTGTATAACTTCTGTCAGAGGACGCATAAGAAACTCGTCCTCCTTCACGGTATTCAGAAGCTCTTAGTATAATATTGGTAGTTCCGGAAATTCCCCCAAATGAATACTCAGAAGGTTTTGTACCATTCGCTAAAACCTGATTTCTGGTTACATCGTTAATACCTCCCCAGTTATTCCATTGAGGTCTTCCGTTGAACATTTTGTTCATTTTGATTCCGTTCAATAACATCTCTCCATTTTCAGAGTCTAATCCCCTTTGTCTGAAGAATGTCGCACTAAAATCAAAAGCAGCTGTTCTTACGAAAACATCTCTTGAAGATTGTAATAATCCTGAAGTGTTTGATGCAATAGAAGTATCTTCGTCTAATTCATCATTGGAAAGAGAAATAATGAAGTCATCTAAGTCATCTTCAAACTCCTCTAAAGTGATCCCATCAATGGTTAGGGTCCCACCTAGGTTGATCGTGATTGGGTAACGTTTGGGAACGTATCCATTTTTAGAAACTACAAGCACCTGTTCTCCTACTGGTATATCGTTTACCAGTGAGAAATTACCCGAGGCATCTGTTGTAGTTGTGATGGAGGCGCCTTCAATTTTAATGAGCACATCCGGGATTGCATCTGTAGTCAAAGCATCGGTTACCCGACCTTCAACGACAGTATCCTGTGCATGCATAAAACATACACACAACAATCCGAAAATAAGCGTTAATACTTGTTTTTTCATACTAAAATACTGATTAATAAATAGTTTTATTTTAAGAAATAGTTATTTCCGGCTTGCAAATTTACATCTTTTAATAGAAATACCTACATTTGGCTCGGCTTTTGCTTAATATTTTACAATAACATAATGTAGTATAAAATGAAATTGACTTTCAAGCTCTTATTTGTTGCAATTCTGTTTAGTGGTTTTAACGGAAATGCTCAAGACAAAAAGGTAAAGATTAAAACCATTGCCTTTTACAATCTCGAAAACTTATTCGACACCATCAACGATCCTACTAAGGCTGATGAAAAAAGTCCTATGATGGACATCAAAAAGAATCGATCAAAAATTTACAAGAAAAAAGTCAGTAATATGGCTCGTGTTCTTTCTGAAATTGGAACTAACAAAAAATACAGCATTAAAGATAGCCCAGCTATCATTGGTGTTGCCGAAATTGAAAATAAACAAGTTTTGGTTGATGTGATCAATGATCCTCAGTTAAAAGACAAGGATTATGGTATCATCCATTTTGATTCTCCTGATGGGAGAGGTATTGATGTAGCCTTGTTATACAGGAAGAAGTTTTTCAAGCCTACAGATTATAGTAAACATGAGTTACTGATTTACGATGATGATTCCAGAGAACGTGTTTTTACCCGTGACCAATTACTGGTTACTGGAATGCTTGACGGAGACAAAATTCACGTGATTGTAAATCACTGGCCTTCGAGAAGAGGAGGAGAAGCCAGGAGTAGACCTAAACGTGTTGCTGCTGCTCAATTAAACAAAAAGATCATTGACTCTATTCATGCGAAAGAACCTTATGCTAAGATCATTTCTATGGGAGATTTAAATGATAATCCAAATAATCATAGCATCACTAAAGTTTTAAAAGCTAAGGACGAAAAAGAAAAAGTAAAGCTTAAAGGTATTTTTAATCCTATGATGAAAATGTTTAAAAAAGGATTAGGTTCAAATGCGTATAGAGACAGCTGGAGTTTATTTGATCAAATCATGGTTACCGAAGGTTTAATCAATAAAAAATATGAAGGATATCGCTTCTGGAAAGCTGGGATTTATAACGAGTCCTATTTGTCCAATAAAAAAGGACGCTATAAAGGATATCCGCTCAGAAGTTTTGTAGGCGCTACGTTTACAGATGGATTTAGTGATCACTTCCCCGTCTATACTTATTTAGTCAAAGAGATCGAATAAAACATACAGAAAAAAGGGGTTGCAAATGCAACCCCTTTTTTCTGTATAATTTTTTTTCAACTGAACCTGTTTAAACTTAACAATCATGTTTCGACAAACTCAATATAACACGTAATTAAGCCAACCAATTGCTCCATGGAATTCTACTTAATATCAGTAATAAAGCAAAAGAATAGGTAATGGTTAACACTTTAAATTTCTTTTCTGAAGTTAATGTCTTTTTATGTTTAGAATAACCTATAGTTATCAATATTGCAGCAATTAACATAAATGATGGATGTTCAATGTGTGTTAATCTAATTGGTGGTGTTGACATAATATCTACCATAG
>JABSPN010000084.1 GCA_013214425.1 Flavobacteriaceae bacterium
GCTGCCTTTCATGGGCTTGCCAAAACTGCCGATAATTAACCGTTCTGTATTTTCCCCGATTAGGTACGGTCTGCTGTATTTTTCATATTCCTTGATGTCCTTGCTTACTCCTGCAGAGAGTGGAACGTATCTGCCTTTGTAACTCTTTCCTGCCAGTACTTGTAACAGCCCTTTTTCGTAGTGGATATGGTTGAGTTTAATATTTTGCCCCTCCGTGCTACGGAGGCCGCAACCGTAATAAATTGCCAGTATTGCTCTGTCCCTGTAACCCAATAAACTATCGTCTGTAGCTTCATAAAGCTGTTTAATTTCCGCTTGTGTTAGGATGGTTCGGTGTTTCTTTATTCCCCTTTCTACTTTGATTTTGCCCCTTAAGATTTTCCCTTGTCCTGTCAGTTGTAAGTATTTATCCAAGAGCCTGATTACATTGATATGGCTTTGGATGTAACTACTACTTAAAGCCCCTCCGAACAATTGATTTTTCTTTTTGTGTAACTCTTTGCAAAACTTCTCAATATCGCTTTGGTGAACGGTTTCTAAGGTTTCTATTTGCTGTGATGGAAGCCAATGTAAAAAGGTGGATAGCTGCCTGGTGTAGCTCTCGGTAGTCGTTTCTGCATAACCTAAGCGTATCATCCACTGGCTAAAGCTATTTTCTATTTCTGTAAACTCATTTGCCATTTCTTATTATTTGCGTGTCGAGGCTCTCGACAAAAAGTGTCGCTTGTGCATTTTAGACTTTTAATTACCCAGTTGCTTAACTCATTGATTTCATTTGACTTTACTCGGTAACTACCATCATTACCCAGTGATTACCAACTACCCAGCTTTGATTTTTGCTAATGCTGCATCTAAAGCATTGGATAGCTGATTTTGAAGCTCCTTGTACTCTTCATTACTCGTAATTTCATACTCATAGCCTTTCTTTCTTGGATGTCCACCGATGATTTTTACCAAGTGATAGCGTACCAAAATGGATAGGTAGTATTTCAGGTTGTTGGGACTCATTCGCAGTGGCAAGCGTACTTCCTGACTGTAAAAGGTCTTTTTGTTTTGTCCGTTTAGATGGTGTTTCAGACGTTCAAAGAAGTCTCTGCAACCTTTCGTTAATTCATCACTTTTCACCAATAGCACATCTTTCAATAATTGGTTCGCTTCCTCGATGTCCTCTAAAGTGGTTTCAATAAATTTTTCTCCTGTCGTTTCATCTTTTTGCCTGTGGCGCTGCCACTGTTTGTAGAAGGTAATGACCTCAATAAAATTCAGGTAGTGGGCATTGGTTCGTAAAGGCTTAAAAACTGTATCGGGGATAATTAATTGCGTTGCATAAGGATTGCGAACCTGAACAGGTTGTAACACACTTTGTACATCTTTAAAAAACTCCTTGATTTCTTCTTCCTGATTTCTGTTTATCGTTCCTGCACTTAGTCCACGTTGATAGTCCATAATTGATTCTTTGTGTTGTTTGCTGTTGTCCAGATACACCAGTAAACTGCGGTTGGCATTGTCTTCATAGAGCTTTTCCCGTGTGGTTGTTCCTGCCAAGCATATCGGACCTTCTACCTGCAGGGTAATGGTTTTCATATTGCCTTTCGCATCTTTTATCGGTATCGTTTTAGAGATTCGTTTTTTACTCATTAGCTCACGGATGGCGTAGAGTATCTTATCATCATTTGCCCCGTCCAAGTCTTCTATCAGTACCAGTTTGTTTTTTAGCTCTGTCCGCTCAAAGTAGTACAGGGCATTTTCGGATAAGGTGGTAATTTCTAGTTTGTGCTCTTCGGGGATTAACTCTGCGATTTTCTCTTGTAGGTAGGTTTTTCCTGTGCCTGATGCGCCTAAGCTGATGATGTGTAAGGGCTGCTCTCTTAATCGAGAGGTAAAGACCAGGTACATTAAAAGACGGTTGGTTTCTTCGCCTACCATGCCACTTTTGCCAATAAGTTCGCCAGTTCGTTTTAATAGATTCGGTTGGCTCAACCATTTGATGGCTGTACCTTCTCGCTCCTTTGTCAAGAACCTTTTCTCTGCCTTCTTAGGTTTTTGCTGTTCTACTTGTTCCAGTCGGTAGTTTTCAAGCTCTTGGGTCAGTTCTGCAACTGCCAATTGCATTTCCCTACTGCCTGTTTCTAATCGTTCCGCTGCTTTTCTGATTAGCTTTTCACTTTGGTCGTCATGGTACAAGTCCAAGCTGTGGCGGATGCTGTGCAGTGGACTTCTACTATCGATTCGCTCGATTTTTAAGGTTACTTTCAGTTTATCCAGTGGATGCAGACCTACACCACCCAATATGCTAATTAATAGATTGTCCTTTTGCCATGTGATGTATTCTTGATTACTGGTATCAAGTTTTGAACTTGATTGTATCTCCGCTTTTTCTTCAATTGAAAAAATAATTGTTCTGCTATCGATTAAGTGGTTTAATATTTCAGATTCATGACTTTGAACTAAACTGTTCGGGTCTTCTCCTTCGGGTGTAGTTACATTGCTGATTGTAATATTTGGCAACAACTCATTTAACTGCTTGCTGTACTTCTCCACTGCTTTTTGTCCTGCTGTATCGCCATCTAAAAACAGTATTACTTCTTGTAATTGCTTGCAGTTTTTAAGTGCTGCCGTGTGTTCTTGGGTTAGTCCATTTGTACCGTAGAGTGCCAATGCTTGATAATCGGTGTATTTGTTGACTGTTGCCGCATCTATGATGCTTTCGGTTAGGATGATGGTTTGGGTTTCTTGGCTTGGATAGTTTGGGTAAAGCCCTGTTCTGTTTTCTAAGTAGTAATGTCCTTTCGTTAAACTTCTACCATACAAGCTTGCTATTTCTCCTTTTTGATTTCGTAACGGGAAGACAACACAGTTTTTCAGATGCTTGTAATGCGTTTGATTATTGTAACCAATATCCAGTTTCATGTCAAAAAGTGCTCTATTCTTTAAGTATTCCGCAACTTTTTTACTTCTTGGTAGTGCTGCTTTTAGTTTATGAAATATGGCTTCTAAATCTTCTTTTGGCTTTACAGGCTCTACAACTCCGAGTAAGGATTTAGCTTTGTTGATGGCTTCATGTTTCGTACACTTTTCTTTGTGCAGGATAAAATCTATCTGGTCGATGGCTTTGCCTGTATGCTCACAGTTGCCACTAAAACAGTGTACCGTGTTGGTTTCGGGATAGACCTGCATACTTGGATTCTTGTCGTTGTGGAACGGGCAGTTTATACGCTTGTTCCTGTCGGGTTGTAATCCGTAATGGTTCAGGACTGCAAGTATTGAGAGCCTTTCTTTGATTTCTGCTATTTCCATTTTTCTACAACTTTTATGGTTAGCATTTCTTTTCCTGGCTCTATCTGTACCAAATCGCCGATATTAAAACCTAAGTCCTGTAACCATAAGCCCTCTAAGGTTAACACTGGTGCTTCGCTTACCCTTCTTTGTGACCTGCAAAGCCGTATTTTTCGCTCTTTTTGTTTTGCCATAGAAAAAAGTTTAAAATTTCTTATTTGATAAACATGTGATACAAAAGTATCTTTCTTTTTCCAAACAGACAAACAAAACATATTTCTTTTGGTTAACTTATTTTCCTACTTTTGCATAAATACAGTAAAATCAATACTCTTTAGATACACATGTTAAACATTGGAGAGCGTATAATACAACTTAGGAAGGCTAAAAAATGGTCTCAGGACGAACTGGCAAAACAAATTAATGCCTCTCGTGTAATGGTTGGTAAATATGAACGTAACGACAATGCCCCGTCTATTGAAGTGCTTTTAAAACTTGCCAAAGCATTTGAGGTCAGTCTTGACTATCTGGTTGGTGAAAGCGTAAACGCTGCTTTTGATAAAGAGATGATTAAACGGCTGGAAAATGTAGAGAACCTTCCAGAAGAAGAAAAGAAAAGAATATTTCATTTTATCGACCTTATTATTCGTGATTACAAAGCTGGTCAGGCTTATGCTACAAAATAGTTTACTTCTTGCGAAAAATATTTGCAACAGCATCTGGTACTTTAAACCCTAAATCTTTGGGTTTGTGAGTATAATGCCTTCTACTTTTAAAAATTGATTTTTTCAAATTACCTTTTTGATACAAGATTTGTAAACTATTCAGGTCTCCATCCTCAATATTTGTATTATCTGAGAAGATTATCTCCTCTAATTTATTGAGGGAACTAAGATACCTTATCGAGGAAAGACTTCCTATATTGTTAAAAAACAAGGACTTTAACTTTTTTAAATCGTTTACAGGCTCTAGGCTTGACACGTTTTTACAGTCATCCAACCTTAATTCTTCTAGCCCTTTTAATTCTTTTACTGCTCCAATATCTTCCAACAGTTTACTTCCTGTAAGGTCAAGTTTTACCAGCTTTTTCAAGCTGCTAATCCCAAGTAAATTTACAATCCCAGAGTTATACAAAGCTAAATCTTTGAGCTTCTTTAATTTAGACAGTTCGATAATTTCAAGCTTATCGTAATTATCTATTCGCAACTTGTGCAATGTCAAAACATTAAAAATTGTTTCACAGCCTTGTATACCCCATATAAAAAAACACTCTTCCAAGTTCTTAAAAGCCTGAAAGTTTATTTGTCCAGGTAATTTATGGTCAATATTTAGAACCTTTAGATTAGATAAGGTATGTATTGGAGATATATCATTTATAGATGGACTTATAATTGAAAGTCCATCTATAAAATTAAATTCGCTAAGAAAAGACAACTCCTTCTCCTTGAAAAAGTTAGAGTTAATCTCTAAATGTCTAATATTATCAGCCTTCATGACTTTGACTGCAGAATCAAAATCATTTGAATTTAGAATTAAGGCGTTGTTTATCTTTCTATATAAAAACCCTTTATAATCAACTGGTAATCTATCTTCTGATTTTAACGCCATAAAACATTAATATATTTAATAATTCGTAATTCCTAAATTCAATCTTAAGTTTCTTGCTGGGCTTACAGGGAAAACTCTATTAGCTGTACCAAGTTTACCTCCTAGATTATTCATCATGATTGTTTCTTGTACCTCTAAGAAGGTCCTAGAACCAGTCATTGGTTTGAAGTAAATTTGACCTCCAATTCTTCCTGCATTGTAATGGGATGTAAGCCTTGATGCAATACTTACATTTGACTTGCCAACATAAGGTAACATTCCTCGTGTAGCATCATCGAACAAGTATAGTCCGCTAACTCCTTTAACATCATCGATATGATTAAGTGCTTGGAAGCCATACTTTGAATAGGCATTAGTCCCCGCCCTAGCGGCATAAGTAGTTGCTTTTACTCCTTTTACAACTAAATTTGTTCCTCTACTTATTAGAACTGTCTCTAACACTTGTTCACCAGCAAATCCTAAATCATTGCCTATTTCATAGGCGCTCATACTTGGTATTCGCTCAACATAATTAATTATAGCTTGCGAAATTTGCCATCGCAAGTACATTCCTTTCGGCGAATATTGATTACTAATGTGTGCCAAATCTACAAAACCTTGGCCCATTTGCACCCATCCTTTTGCTGTTCCTAAACTTTTAATAAATTCCCAAGAGCTTTTTACACCTCTAATTGCTCCATGTTGTAAGCCCATTTGAAACAGTTTCCCCTTCATTAATTGTCGTTCTGCCCAGTCTAAGAAACCACCACCTGAAGTTCCAAGTCCTCCATTGGTCATTCCGCCACCTCCGAACATTCCTGTAGAAACACTGGTGCTTGGTCCCATTAATGGGTCACTACTTAAACCTTCATAATTGTTGAATTGCCTACGTTTAGACCTTGATTTAAAGATCCCTTTTAACCACCTTCCTGGCTGTAAGTTTCGAATTCCCTGAGTAATATCTCTAAGACTTAAATTTCTAAGTGCATCCCCAAGTTCTCCAAAATCTGTAGCGAATATACTAGAGACAACAGCTCCTATTCCTATAGCAAGACCTGTTCCTATCTCTATCAATTCTCCACTAGGATCGGTATACATTAGCGGATTATTCAATACATACCCGTAACGGTTAAAGTTTTGCGTATTGGTAATATCTTGGATATAATTATCTGGCGCCAAAAAGCGTTTTAATTTAGGGTCATATAAACGCCCGTTCATATGAATCAATCCAACACCTTGTAAGTGTTCGTGTCCAGTATATCCTCTATCTAAAAAGCTTAATTTATCTAAAGAATTGTTATTGCCATCGGTTAGTTTAACGATGTTACCCCAAGCATCAAAATGACGCTTTTCTTTGGCATTACCTTCTCCATCTGTAATTAACACAATACTACCTAAGTAATCTCTGTGTAGGTAGTAATAATTTTCGTCTGTTACACCAGAGCTTGTTTGTTCTGATCTCCAAATAGCAGGAGCCGAGTAGGCATCTCCACCAATATAAGTGACAAATAAGGTTTGATCTGCTTGTTCATCATAACTAATCTCCATGCTACCATCAAAGGCATAGTGTTTTCTGTTATTACGCTGGTTGATGTCATCTTCTAAACTACCGTAGAACATGTTAGATCTCCCTAAGAAAGGATTGTATTGGAATCCAATTTTTTCCTTGTCTTCTTCATAGATTTCAAATGGTTTTTTAAAGGAGTTATACTTAATTTGAGCTAGGCGATTTTGCTGATAATATAAATCTCCTTGATTGTTTAAATCTATATCTGAAACTTGATATGAGGTTCCGGAGTAACTATAATCTCCAACGATATTGTTATGTGTAATTCTTCCTGAATTATCATAAGTCATGAAATTATCCCCGTTGTTGTCGTTGAAAGTAATCAACCTGTCTAAATCGTCATAACCAAAGGTTTCAGACCATGAGAACATACTGTTGGTTCTACTATTAAGTGTTCCTCTTTCTACATCAAAATCAGTTGTTAATTGCATAACAATTTCCGAAGTAGAGTTTTTAGAAATAGATACATTGGTTAAATATCCGTAGGCATCATAAGTTGTTGCGTCAGCAATATTATTTCCTAAACTAGCCGATGTGACTTGTCCTCGGGCATTCACCTCATTTAAACTCCAGATGTTTGCATTAGAATTAAAATCTGTAATAGTATTTAAAACCCCATTTTGATAATGGTTTCTGATTTTCTTCTGACTTGTTTTATTATTCAGAAGTAACCTACCATAATATAATTCAGAATCAATTCTTCCAAAATTATCATAAGTAAACTCTTGTCTAAATTGAGCATAAGGATTCGATTCAATAACTTTATTTAATCTATAGTGACTATCATATTCATATTGGTATTGACTATTATTTCCGTCTGAACTTGTCACTCCGACAGCCGTCAACAAATTGTATGTTGGATCATAGACATATTGAATATCCATTGAAAGATTATCTCCATCAATTATCTTTTCAAGCATTCTACCAGTTTGTGAGTAATCATACTCGGTAGTTCCTTTAGGAGTAATTTCTTCTAATAATTGACCAAAGCCATTATAGGAATATTCATAGGTTCCGGCTGAAGGGTCTATTAATTTGGTTTTTCTACCCCAACCATCTTGTTCGGTAGTCACAATTACACCATCGTAATTGGTAGTTTTTAGGTTACCATTTCCGTAGTAAGAATAATTGATAGTTCCTCCAGGATCACTAACAGATAATAGATTTCCTAAATCATCCTTTGTTGTAGTCACTGTCTTAACACCATCATCAACGGTAACGGATAAGCCATTATAAGCGATTGTGATTGTTCTTCCCGTATGAAGAATTTGTTCAGTAGGTCTTCCATAAACATCGTATATTACATCATTCCATTGAGTTGGGCTGCTACCAAGATAAGGCTCACTTTGTCTGATCATTCTGTCTAAGGCATCGTACTCATATTTGGTTTTCACCCATTCTCCAATAACATTTTTCTCTTCAGTTCTAATTAACCTTCCAAGTGGATCGAAAATTGACTTTACTTCACTCCCGTCATCTGATGAATTAGTAACAGTATAGAAGAATGAAGATTCATCGTAAGAAGTATTAACTTTATTTCCTAAATAATTCGTGACTTCTATTTGCCTAAACCAATCGTCATATTTATAATTTGTTTGTTGTCCAAAAGGATTTGTAACTGCTGAAAGCGTTCCGTTTGAACTATAACCGAATGTTTTTTCTAAGCCTTCATGATCAATAGACTTTAAAAGGAAGCGACCTGAAGCATCATATTCAAAAGCAATTTCACGAGGTGATTCACCATTAGGAGTGATAATTTTCTTTGTTAGATTCCCAAAAGGGTCGTATTCGTAGTTTTCAGTGTCAAAAGGAGTTCCATTTCCTTTAATTTTTTTTTCGGTAAGCAAATACCCGGTAAACACGAATTGTTCTTCCGAAGTGAACGTTTCACTTCCAATAGTTGAACTACTTAGAACTTGTACAGGTCTTCCGAAGTGATAGTCTAAACCACTATTATTTGAGTAAGTAATAGTCTGTGAACTACTTCCTGCTTGATTGGTTGTTGTAACTATTGTTGGATTGTTGTAGGTGTCATATTGATATGAAGCACTAGTAGATGTTCCTTCAAGATTGTTATATGAAGTCCTAGAAGTCATCCACAACTTAAATACTTTATTTGCTGATAAACTATGATCGTATTGATTAATAGTTTTAGCAATATAACTAGAAGTTGGAGTTGTAAATGAATAATCATAAAGCTGACTATAACTTTCTAGTTGAGCTCCTCTTAATAGCGGATCGTATTTTGAAGTGTTAAATACTCTATTACTATGACTTGAATGCCAATTACTAACAGCCATTGCTTTAAAGCCAAGAAACCCTAAGCCTTGCACATTAAAAATGGCATCTTTATAGATGTATAACTGTTTGGTTGTTGGAACGGTCCAAGAAACCCCTTCTCGTTTTAGCATACTCACTACTTTCATACCCGGAGCATTCTTGATATTGACATAAGGATATGTCTGGTCTATTGTACTTTGATAGATAAGCATGTTATCCTCATTGTACATGTTGTCAATTAAATTACTGTACTCAACTGATAATTTGACACCGTTATTAGTCACTGCTCGTAATAGAACGTCTTCTCTTACATCTTGAGTAAATGAGAAGTTAGTAATCCATTGATCACTTATTGTTGCAAATTCAAGATTTCTATTCGGTTCGTTAGAGCTTAAAAATATTGGAATTGGGAAGTGTCTCGCATTCCCAGTCTTTCCGGCACCTCCTTGATAATCAAATGTTATATTGGTTCCAGAAGCCGCTTGGTTAGCATAAACTTTTACTTGTTGATTTCCATTGGTGTTGTTATTAAAAGTCGTTGTGTTATATTCTACAATGTCTGTTTTTCCATCACCATTAATATCTAAAGGAATTAAAGTATACCCCAAAAGTTGTCCATTATTGCTGTTGGCATACCAATTCGTTTGCTTGTAGGTAAAAGGCATAGTCCTTTCGAATACTTCGAAGTCTTTTCCTGTAGAAATATATACTTTAAATGTCGTACTGTTATTCGCTGTAGGAATGATTACATCAGCTTTTCCGTCACCATTATAATCTCCAATCAAATAGGGTGTACTAGCATTAACGTTTGTATTAGTCAGCGAGTGTAATAACACTAACTGATTGTTAGCATTTAAAGTATAGATGGCTACTCCGCCATCGGTCATATGCCATAAGTCTGTTTTTCCATCTCCGTTAAAATCTGCAGTTCTTAACCTGTAATCTCCAGTTAATGAACTTAATAATGTTCCTGCATAGTTTACGAAACTAGATTGGACATCACGTTTTAAGTCAATAAAATATGCGGCCTTATAGTTAACAGTAGAAGTGTAGCAGCTGTCACAGTTACCAGTTCCTAAAAATCTATCAGAACTTGTTCCATTAGAAGAATTTCTTTGTTGTTTATAGGCTTGAGACCTTGCAAAAAACTCTTCATCAGTTTCATTTTGCCGTTGTGTAAACTCTTTAGGTTTATCGTCGCCTCCGCCGTCACCACCGCCGCCATCATCGTAACTACCACCATCACAACAATCACAACGACAATAACGCAATCGGGGATATATACTATGAACTGAGTTTCTATTTATAATGCTCACCAACGCAAT
>JABSPN010000085.1 GCA_013214425.1 Flavobacteriaceae bacterium
GTGCTTGTCAGGCTATAGAAGATGCTTATGTGCTGTCAGAATGTTTAGATAAGTATGAAATTCCTGAGGCTTTTGTAGAATATCAAAAATTAAGATTGGCAAAAGCACATCAAGTAGTAAGAGCAAGCTGGATTGTTGGAAAAATGGCTCATCTTTCAAATCCAATATTAATTGGTCTACGTAATCAAATGTTGAGATTAACACCTTCTTCTGTTAATAGAAAACAGAATGAACAAATCTTTAAATTGACTAAAATATGATAACAACAATATTATCCATAATCTTATTAGTGCTTTTCACTTCCTTAGGATTAATCCATTTCTATTGGCTTTTTGGTGGAAAATGGGGATTAAAAAATGTCATCCCAACTAAAAGTCAAAAGGATGATTTTCATCCGCCTCCAAAGTTTGCGACTCTTGTTGTAGCTATTGTGTTGTTGTTTTTTGGACTTATTTACTTTATAAAATCTGGATTTATAGAAATAAAAGCTCCGAATTGGATAGTGAATTACGTATATTGGATAATTTCGTCAATTTTCGTTTTAAGGGCAATCGGAGAATTTAAATATATTGGATTTTTTAAGAAAGTAAATAATACTGCTTTTGCAAAGGCAGATTCGAAATGGTTTTCACCTTTGTGTTTGACAATTGGAATAATCGGGTTCTTGATAGAAGTAATGAGCTATTAACTGCTGCTAACAATTCATATAAGTAATAGTGGTTTTAGTGATTAAAAAAATAGAAACATAAAACAAAGGTCAGTACAAAAATGAAAAGTTAGCGGTCAGCGTATGCTACTACTCATACACAGAACGTTAGCTACAATACAACTAAATAGGATGAAAAATATTAAAACTATCTTATTATCAACTATTTTGATTATTTCAGTAAATGCTTTCAGTCAAATCATAGGTTCTGTAGATGAATCAGGAAACTTGCAATTCAAAGGAGTTATTGAAGTAACTAACAAAAGTAATTTTGAATTATCAGAATGTATTTCTTCTTCAGCTATGATTATGGGCATTGAATCCAAAACAGAATCAGACGGAGAAGCTCTTGATTCAGCTTTTGTTAAAGGAGAGTATTCTTATTCTTATTATGTAGACGACTATGGTTCTCAAGCTGGAGAAGTAAAATTCAAATTTGAATACATAATTAGAGATGGACAGATTAATTATAGATTCTATGATTTTGAACACAAAAAATCTGAATCAAAATTCGCGTCAATAGGACTTTTACCAAAGGAATGGAATGAAAAAGTGAAGTCTTCATTTTCCAAAAAACAATATACGGAAATAATGACTGATTTAAAGTTGAATGTTGCAAATGCTATAAGAATGATTAACAAAAATTGCGTAAAATAAATAAAGTGGCTAACAATAATACATTTATTATGAAATGGCTCTACAAAAACTGGTATAAGTCGACAATTTTTATAGCAATCTACTTAATAATCATACTATTATTGTTCTTGTTAAAATCAGATTATGCATTATTTCTAATATGGATACAATTTGCAGTATATCTACTACATCAATTCGAAGAATACATCTTACCTGGTGGATTTGTAAAGTTTTTTAATAACAAAGTACTGCAATCTAAGAAAGATAAATTTCCACTAGATGACAGAGCCTCGTTTTGGATAAACATTCCGATCATTTTTATTGGATTTCCTCTTTCTGCAATTTTGGCTGGTTACGTTGACATTTCCTTGGGAATATGGACTGCGTATTTTTCTATAATTAATGCTATTTCACATGTGGGTATGTTTTTTAAACATAGATATAACCCCGGATTTTTTGTAAGCCTATTTTTAAATATTCCTGTTGGTGTTTACACAATCTACTATTTTCATGCCCAAAACATAATTTCTAGAAATGAGCAATTAATTGGATTGGTAATTGGTGTTTTAATTCAGGCAGCTGTGATGGTTTATGGTTTTAAAGTTTTAAAACCAAAGGTTAAATAAATAAACTGTTGCTAATACTGGTAACCGTTGCACAAGTGGCTGCCCCGTCCTGAATAAAGGCTACATAATTTTAAAATTTATGTAAAAAATAGGCGGAAAAATATTCGTCTGAACTGGTTAAATATGTTATACGCTAATTCCCTAAAACATCAAACAAACTCCTTAATTTGTTTTTTTGGACTATACCCCAATGTTGTGAGTATTTGATACACCTTATAATCATCAACGCATGCTTTGAATATACAATAAACTCTCCTAGTTATGAATCTATAATTCAGTCCAACTTTAGTTAAAAAGTTATATATACACAGTTTCAATTGATTTAAAAACTGACAGTTATGCTTGAGTTCTATTTTGATAGTATGCTTAGAAACCCATGCTGCTTTTAGGGATTTAAAGAATGATTTTACCGCTTGATTATTCTATTATGTTCCTTTTCAACTCGGAGATTGATTTAAATTCTCATTATAATCTGTAACCATATTGGAAACCGCTATTTGAATGAAAAAATAATTTATTATGAATAGATTATTTTTAATAGCCATATCACGTGCAGGAATAATGATGTTATCGAAATATTTGATGATTTCATGGGACGTAGTCAGACAAGTTATTTCAATTGTATATTTACTGTTCACCAATTATGCTCGATTAGTGAATTGGATTGACAATAAGAACTCTAACTAATTAGCCACTAATTATTGTATTTAATCTCCAGCTTACTTTCACTTACAAGTTGTTTTTTACCATCGATGAGCACGTAGTTTTTCGACACTATAATATTTCCTCTGGCATCTATTTTAAACACATCTACAGCACCTAATTTTCCTTCACCGTAATAATAACTCACAATTTTCTTTGAGCCCTTTCGCTCTATCTTAGCATAGTAATCCTGACGCCCAAATTCTTCACCTACCTCTTTTATCATTACTCCTTTATCATTACAATTATACTTACTCTCCTTGTGCTCAAATTTGACTAATTCACCTTCTTTGTAAGAATATTTTTTTTCAGTATTTATTTTCAAGTAAGCCAATTTAATTAATGCATCTGGTTTATCGATGTTCTTATAGAGTTTATTTAGGTTTATGTCGGCTTCATTAAACGTACGTTCATCAATATCATACCGCACACTTATTTCCCTTAAAGGCAATCCTGATTTGTTGTACTCATATTTTGTCACGAGAACATGTAAGTCACCCCCATAAATTAAATTTTCAACAGAATACAATTCAGTTACCTTACCTGCTTTATTTTTTTTTACTAATTGTGCTAGATTAGGGTGATTAGACCAGCTGATATAATATTCATACGCCACTCCTGTTTCATCTATTTCTTGAAAATAATTCTCTGCAGTGTCTGCTTGAAAATGTCTAAACTCAATATGCTTTCCAGTGTAGGATATATTGGTATAAGATTGTCCGTAATTGTATTTAGTTAAACGACGTTTCTTATCATAGAAAAAACTTTCTTTTACATTATCGTCCTCATCCTTTATTACTTTGTGGTGCCATTTCTTCAACCAAAATGTATCGCTTATGGCATTCTTTTTTTGATTAAAAAATATGGTATCTGTCATCTCTTCACAATTGCAAGTACCATCATTGTATATTTTCGAACGATCCGTTTCATACCACCTAGTAACATCTGTTTTGTATTTACTATTCCTGAAGGTTTCGTTTTCATATTGCAAATATCCGTTTTCGTAAGACTTTGAAATATAACGAATACTTTCTATGTCTTTATCCGTAGTCAGGTATTCTATAGTTGAAGGACTGTATTCTTCTCGGGCACTATCGAACGCTGTAGCCGTGATTTCTTTTTCGAAATCCCTAGGCACTATTTGAGCCCTTAGTGACAAGCACCATAAAACTGTAATAACAAAAACGTATCTCATATAGCTAATTTAATTAAATTGAGCGTATAAGAGTTGTGTTAAAGTAAAATTATTTAGAGCTAAATAGCTCTCTAAAAGCATAAACCTTATGTAATGCGGTTTTCGCAGGTAGTTAGTATCATTATTATGGCTCAATATCTCTGCCCCATTGTGATAGTGGCTGTTTTAATGGGTTTCTTGACCCAAGTATTTCAAAAGATAGCCATAATTTGCTTACTTTATTAATATATGCTGTTATCCCTCTGAGGATTATTATAACGGGTATCGTGTTAAAAGAATGCCCAAACTATAAGAGACTTTCAAGGCTAGTTTTAGTTTGAGGAATAATGAGTATACTTTTTGTTTATTTATTGGTTTTTAGAATTTTATTCAGAATATGGAGGTCTTTCTCAATCAATTGTAGAGCTTCTAATCTTAAGATGGATAACTCTTACACTTTTCAAATAATTAAAGAATAATTTTCTGCTTTTGATCACAAGATATTGTTTTAACATTTTTGTGATGAATCGTTACACCTTTTGATGTTAAATTATTTTGCAACCCTACTAACTTTCCTTATTTTCATTCCCCTAAAAACTTTAAAAGACCAAAAATGAGATTTTTCTTACCCTTTACTGCGTTGTTTTTAAGCGTTGTGCTGTTTGCTCAGCAACCAGCAACTTCAGCAGATCAAGTTATGCGTGGCCTCGAAAAGAAACGAGCGATGCAAGAAAGTTCGATTGTAAAAAATGTTCCTTTTGAGAACATTGGCCCAACAATTATGAGCGGACGAATAGTTGATGTTGAGGTAAATCCAGATAGACCTAGCGAATTCTATGCAGCATATGCCTCTGGAGGCTTATGGCATACAACCAATAACGGTACCACCTTTGAGCCTATTTTAGACAATTCAGATACGCAGAATGTTGGTGAAATTGCTGTTGATTGGAAAAACAATACCATTTGGGTTGGAACTGGTGAAAATAATTCTTCTCGTTCATCCTATGCAGGGATAGGGATCCTGAAATCTTCTGATAATGGAAAAACTTGGGAACACATGGGATTACCAGACTCTCACCATATTGGAAGAATACTAATTAGCCCTAATAATCCTAATGAAGTAGTTGTAGGAGTTGTAGGACATTTATACTCACCAAATCAGGAAAGAGGAGTATATAAAACAACCGATGGTGGAAAAACATGGAAGAGAACATTATTTGTAAATGATGCAACTGGAATTATTGACCTGGCTCATGCTCCTGATAATTATAATATTATGTTTGCTGCTGCCTGGCAAAAAGATAGAAAGGCCTGGAATTTTGATGGTAGCGGAAATGGATCAGGAATTTATAAAAGTACTGATGCAGGTTTAACCTGGACTAAAATTGCTGATAATAGCGGATTCCCAACCGGACAAGGAGTGGGTAGAATAGGTCTGGCAGTATATGATAGCAATACTGTATATGCCGTTCACGATAGTCAATTCAGAAGAAAAAAAGAAAAAGAAGATAAAAAGGAGAATAATAATCAGTTGAAGAAAGATGATTTTGAGAAGATGACGAAAGAGGCATTTTTAGCCTTATCAGATAAGAAATTAAATCTCTTTTTAAAACGCAATGGATTTCAGGAGAAATACAGAGCAGAAAATGTAAAGCAATTGGTACGTTCAGGAAAAGCCAAGCCAGAAGATGTGGCGAAGTATCTAGAAAATGCGAATTCTCTATTATTTGACACGCCAGTTATTGGAGCTGAGGTATACAGAAGTGACGATGGTGGAAAAACGTGGAAAAAAACACATGACGATTATATCGATGATTTATTCTTTTCTTATGGATATTATTTTGCTCAAATTCGAGTGCATCCAAACGATAAAAACAGAGTGTACACAGCAGGTGTACCGATCATCAAATCGAAAGATGGAGGAAAAACATTTGAGTCTATCAACAGAGAAAATGTACACGCAGATCACCACGCTTTATGGGTGAACTCTAAATTAGACGGGCATTTAATTAACGGAAATGATGGAGGAATTAATATCTCTTACGACGATGGAGAAACATGGATTAAATGTAACTCGCCAAGTGTAGGCCAGTTTTATGCCATCAATGTAGATTATAATAAGCCGTATAATGTATATGGTGGATTACAAGACAACGGAGTTTGGGTAGGACCAAGTACGCATAAAGAAAATAAGGAATGGCATCAAGAAGGTCAATACGCCTATGAAAGCATTATGGGTGGAGACGGAATGCAAGTGATGATTGACAATAGAAATACGAATATCGTTTACACAGGTTTTCAATTCGGAAATTATTACAGATTAAACAGAGCGACAGGTGAACGAAAATATATTCAGCCGAAACACGAATTAGGTGATAGTCCGTATCGATTCAACTGGCAAACACCTATTTTGTTGTCACCACACAATCAAGATATCTTGTATTACGGTGGAAATAAGTTGATGCGTTCGATGAACAAAGGAGATGATTGGGAAGCTATTTCAGGAGATCTAACACAAGGAGGTAAAAAAGGAAATGTTGCTTATGGAACATTAACTACGATTTCTGAATCTCCAATGCAATTCGGATTGATTTACACTGGAAGTGACGACGGAATGGTCTATGTTACTAAAGATGGAGGGGAAGAATGGACGAATATTTCTAACGAGTTACCCGGGAATCTTTGGGTGTCCAGAGTGATTGCTTCTGAACATGAAAAAGGAAGAGTATATGCTACTTTAAATGGATATCGTTGGGATGATTTCAGACCTTATGTTTTTGTTTCTGAAAACTACGGAAAATCATGGAAAAATATCGGAGGAAGTATTCCGATGTCTCCAGTAAACGTCATTAAAGAAGATTCTGAAAATGAAAATATCCTGTATTTAGGAACTGATAACGGATTGTATGTGTCGTTTAATAAAGGAGATTCCTGGGAAGTGTTCTCAAAGGGATTACCAAATGTAGCGATCCATGATTTAGTTGTGCAGTCTGAAGCTAAAGATCTTGTTGTGGGAACTCACGGTAGAAGTATTTATAAAACCAATATTGAGCCATTACAACAATTGGCTAATGCCAAAGGAAAATCCTTACATGCCTTCAATATTGCTTCTGTAAGACACTCTGGATTCTGGGGGAATTCATGGAGCAAATGGCTACAACCATATGAACCAGAACATGAAATTAAGTTCTATTCAAAATCAGGAGGAAATGCCACCATTAGTGTGGTAAAAGACGGGAATACACTTCAGTCGTTTACTGTTAGAGCAGATAAAGGATTGAACTATACGAAATACGATTTAAGTATTACTTCTAAAGGAAAAAAAGCCTTAGAAAAAGCCAATGAAGATTTAAGTATAGAAAAGAAGAAGAACGACAAGTATTATTTACCAAAAGGAACCTTTAAAGTAATCATTAAGATAGGTGCTGATGAGGTGAATAAAAAACTTGAAATAAAATAAAAGTTAAAACATCCAGATATAATAAAACCCTTGAGATATTCAAGGGTTTTGTTTTTTGATTGATGATCGTTATTTCATGGCTTCAATATCTTGAATTAGTTCTCTGAGCTTTCTGAATGTTTTTCCATAGCCTATTTTAACGGAGAGTTTAAATACCATATAGGCAATTAAGCTCATTATAGGCAAACTGGCAAACAGCCATAATTTTGAGGCATCGAAACTTGGATCTATACCTAGAATTTCACCCATAGTTTTATCAATATTATTGTAATAGGTATAAATCATAACTGGTAATAAGAATAAAGGTGTGCCCGAGATCAAAATCTTTTCATAGGTTTTGAATATGTCTAATACTTTTTCCTGAAACGACTTCAGAAACGTAAGGCAAGACAACTCTCTATCCATATCTGTTATTTTTTTGACTTGCTTTTTGGCAATAAAATACCAGGCAACACACCATAGAGAAGCGGGTATTCCAGACCATGTACTGTTTCCAATTAAGGGATTCAGGATCATTACAGCACCTGCTATTGGTAAAAATACTTTGGTTTCAGTGATAAGCGCTCTGCTTAACTTATCGACTAATTGTTGAGACTTATTATTGTAAAGGTTTGAAACTTTAGGTGCTGTTAAATCCTGATCGAGTTCAAACCCTTTTTTCCATATGTTTTCAATTGATTTTTCCATCTAATATTTTTTTTAATCTGTTTTTAATTCGCTTAATTCTCACACCAATATTATTGGTGTTAGTTCCCATAATAGCAGCGATTTCCTGATAGCTTTTCTCTTCCAGATACAGTAAAATGACAGCTCTGTCTGTTTCCGATAATTTTTTAATAGCACTATATAACTCGTTAAGAGATTCGTCAGAAAACACTTTCATGTTTTCTGTAACTTCATCTGGAAGTGCATCCGATACGAAATATTGATCTTTTTTTCTTTTTTCCTTCTTTAACAAGGTTAAACAAACATTTAACGATAATCGGTAAATCCAGGTCGACCACTCCGAATTACCACTAAATGAATCTTTTGATCGCCACATTTGGAGACATACCTCCTGATAATAATCTTCAAAATCTTCTTGAGAATTACTATACGCTCTACATATCTTGATAATAATACCAGAATACGGAAGGATAAATGATTGATAAAAGTCGCTACTCACTATTGTGTTTTCTTGGTTAGTGGCTCAGAGATTAAATTATTACACCTCGCAGATTAAATTTAATGATAAAATAGATACTAACATTTAGAGGTTAATTTAAATAATTGAAAAACAGAGATTTAAAATAAATTACCTAATTTTCTTAGGTAATTATTTGCATATACTTAAGAATCTTATGTATATTTGTCCTATGTATTCATCAGAACTTATAAAAGGAACATTAAAAACAATTGTACTGAACCTGCTCAAGGAGCAAGGTAAAATGTATGGCTATGAGATTACCCAAAAGGTAAAAGACAAGACCTCGGGGAAGATTCAGATTACTGAAGGAGCTTTATATCCAACGCTTCATGCTTTAGAAAAGCAGGGAGTGTTGGATATAGAAAAGCAATACATTGGTAAAAGAGTAAGAAAATATTACAAGCTTACTGAACAAGGAAAAACAACAGCCGATGAACGCGTAACTGAATTAACCGATTTTATGAATACCATGAGGTATTTGCTCGATCTTGAACCGAAATTAGGCAATGCATAGTATCACTGACGAACAGGTCGATTTCATTATCGATGATATTAAAGCACATGGGGTGACTCTTGATGATCTACAAGAGAACCTGCTAGATCACATTTGCTGTATTATTGAACATGAAAAGCCTGAGAATATAGATTTTTATAAGTTCTATGAATCCATTCTTCCTAGATTCTTTAAAAGAGAATTGCTAGAAATTCAGGAAGAAACAGAGAAATTATTAACCTTTAGACATTATTATGCCATGATAAAAACCTTAAAAATTGTAGGTATCGCCACAGTAGTTTTTACACTATTAGGCTCAATATTCAAGACCTTTCACTGGCCTGGAGCTGGTTTATTAATTGTGATGGGAGCGGGATTACTCTGTTTGGTGTTTTTACCATTAATGATCGCCCTTAAATTTAGAGATGAACAAAAGATGGTTGATAAAATAGTCCTTTCCTTCGGATTTTTAATTGGGATGGGAGCGGCTTTTGGGATATTGTTTAAATTAATGCATTGGCCAATGGCTAAAATATTAATGCAAGGAAGTATTACCGTTTTCGTCTTTGCCTATGTCCCGTTGTATTATTTTACTCGAATACGTTCAGTAGAAAATAAATTGAATACAACAGTCAACACCGTTTTAATGATGGCTTGTGGTGGTTTACTTTATGCGCTGTTTAATTTAAATCATAATGACCCAAGTAAGCTTTCATATCAACAAGTGGTTAGGAATATCAATCAGGAAACAACAGTATTAATGAGCAAAAATGAGCAGTTGTTCAATTCAATAAATCCGAAACAAGAAGTAGTACAATTTCACCAAAATTCTGAAGCATTACATCAGAAATTAGAAGAATTGAAAAAGAACCTGTTAGGGGAGCAAAAATCTTCTGGTTTAGTGACTATTGAAGAGGAGCTTCGAGCCTATAATCATCATTTAATGAATTTGGATTTAAAAC
>JABSPN010000086.1 GCA_013214425.1 Flavobacteriaceae bacterium
GATGGGAACCCTGATTCTTGAGCTATTAACCTGGAACTTTCTCTATCTAAAATACGAAACCAACTTTTGTTTGCCTTCCAGAAAGATGCGAGTTTTTCAATAGTTTGTACACCAGATAATGCGAGTAATGATTGAAATCTTCCTTTTTGGAAAAAAGAAATTGCTTCTTCGTAGGTATTCACATATGTTATCAATTGATGTGCTATTCTTTTTGTGAATAGTCGTTCATAACGAATTATGGGAACCTGAATTTCTATAGAAGCAACCATTTTATGAAGTTGTTCTGCAAAAGGATGGGATGCGTTAATGATGCATTTTATATTATTTTCCCTACAAAATACTTCTAATTCAATTTTGGTTAACGCACCATATATTGAAATTCCTCTTCCCGAAAAGGGTACTTCTGTTTTAGTTGAATAATAATATGGAGTATTCACTTCATCTAAAAATGAAGCGATTTGTTTTCCTTCTGTTGTTCCTCCAAAAACTAAAATCATATACTAAGAAGTTAATTACAAGGGATTAAAATAAAAGGATAAAACCCCTTGGGTTCTTTGGCTATTTAGAAATCACTTTAGCTTTTTTTCTAAAGATATGATGCCATTTATCATCGTATAACCAGGAACGATTTTTTCTAGCTCCAACAGCCTCACCTACAACAATTAAAACAGTTCTGGTTAACTTATTTTCTTTGATAATTTTCGATAATTCCTCTAACTTTCCTGTCCATACTTGTTCATCCTTCCAGCTTACTCTATACAAAACAGCTAAAGGGGTTTCTGGGGGATAATGTTCTGATAGTTCTCCCTGAACTTTTTTAGCGATACCAGCACTTAAAAAGATACACATGGTAGCTCTTAATTTTGCCATATCTGCGATTTTTTCATGCTCTGGAGTTGGTGTATTACCTTCTCCTCGTGTTAGAATAATTGTTTGAGCAACTTCTGGAATAGTAAATTCCGATTTTAAGTAAGCCGCAGCAGCTTGAAATGAAGAAATCCCTGGTACAATATAGTAATCATAGCCTTTTGCATCGAAAATCGTCATTTGCTCCTGAATGGCTCCATAAATAGAAGGGTCTCCCGAATGTAAACGAACAATTTTTTTACCCTGCTCGTAATATGTATCAATAATTTCTATTTGTTGCTCTAAGGTCATAGATGCCGAATTACGTACTAAAGCACCTTCTTTAGCCATGTGCGTTAATTCTTCAGGAACCAGACTTCCTGCATATAAAATACAATCTGCTGCTTCTAAAATAGCGCGACCTTTTAATGTCAATAATTCGGGATCGCCAGAACCTGCTCCAACAATTGCGATACTTGGCTTTCTTTGGAAATTTGAAACTAACGATAGGGCATAAGTAAATTTTTTGCCAGATGTGGTAGTTACCTTGGTTTTTTCAACCAGCCATTCAGTTGAACTAGCAAGCAAAGCAGAGGAAGCTTCAGATACTCCATAAACACCTACTTTTTCCTTAACAACTTCTGATGGGTTTGCTATATCTACTGTATTCAATTCGTGTTCAGAATACGTAATAAAAGGAATCTCTGTTTTTGAAACAAAATTTAAATAGGCTTCTTCTTCAGATTTTACGTTTATAGACCCCAATGCATAAATGCTTTCTGAGGCTATGTTGTGTTTTATTAATTCTTCCTGAAGTGTTTTTTCAAATAAATCTGGTTCTATATTTTTAGAACAACCACTTCCCAAGGCAATGCACTTTGGATAAAACGCTAATGTTGGAATTTGTGTTTGAATCAATTCATAACCAACATATAATAACAACTCATATTCGGCAATCCGAACATCTTCAATTCGATAATAAACACTTACAAAATCCGGACATGATTTTTCTAAAAAGTCGGTTCCTTTATCTTTTGTTTTTAGAACTAAGGCTGTTGGTTTATTATTAACAAATAAAGAAATGATTTTATTGAGTTCAATTGAGTTTTTGAATTTCCAATTGAATCGTTCAGCTATAATATCTAAACTCCAAAGGTTTTGTAAATCACTTGATGTTGAAATTATGGGACTCGCCTGTAAAATTCTACTAATTTGCTGGGTTAGCTCATTGGCTTTACCAATATGTCCGCTTAAAACAGATTGAACATAATTCCCTTGATCATCAATATTGATGACTGCCGGATCTGATTTTTTATCATCAATAAAAGCAGCAATACTGCGTACACAAATTCCTAAAGCTCCTATAAAAAACCAGGCATCATATTTTTGAAACGAACTTTCCATTAATTCAATAACAGAGTCGATCTGTTTTAAATCCTTGTTTTGTTCTGTTGCCCTGGTTGTAAAAATTTTACTTCGGTAGAATTCGTTTTGTAAGACCTTTCCAATATTGAGTCCGCTATCTGTAAAATTAACGATTGCTACTTTTAAAATTTGTTCTGCCATTATTCCTATATTTCTTACTTTTTTATTGCTTTTAATAAGCAGATGGGATTGTGTAAATCCAATGTTATATTTAATTCTTCAGTCAATTTCCAGTTTAAGTTTTTACAGCTTTCTTTAAAAGAAATGCTGCTAGACTCTTTTACTGTATTCATGACTATTCGAGTGTTTGAAGTTATAACTGCATCTAATTTGAGTAATAACTCCTTTAATCGCCCTCCATGTCCACCTACAAAAACTGTGTCGGGTTTTGCATATGTATTTAGATTTTGTTCGAAAAAATCTCCCATTACAACTTGAATACCTGGGACTCCAAATTTTCTCTGATTTTGATACAAAATTTCTTCACATTCTGGTCTTTTTTCAAATGCAACAATATCTAAATTGGGATTTTTAAGTTTTGCTTCAATTGAAATAGAACCAGTACAAAAACCAATGTCCCAAAAAAATTCAGCATTTGACACATCTAATAAATGTAATGTAGTTAAACGAATAGGCATTTTAGTGATCATATTAGGACGACCTTGTAAACCAATAAAATCAACATCTTTTATCCCAAAATGTTGTTTCTTTTTTTCATTTTGATGTAATAAGATACAATTAAGTTTGTGAAAATCTTTATTTAAAGTTTCGAGTAAGGATATCGTCTGTATGTTTTCAGATTCACCTTCTAAATCTTCACCAATACTGATGCTGTAATTTGAGTATCCATAATCCAGTAATCTTTGTGCAATTGTCTTAGGATTTTTATCCCCATCGGTTAAAACACCAATTAACGATTTTTGATTTATCAAAGCAGTATCTAAAGCGTTCCAGTCTCTTCCATGCACACTAACTGCAATAAGCTCATTACTATTGGTATTCGTTTTGTTTGCTAATAACTGGATAGAACTAAAGTATGGAGTTGTTATGATTTTAGCTAACGGATATTGCCTTTGAAGTGTATTAGAAAAACCATAAAACAACGGGTTCCCTGATGCAAATACAACAATGTCTGTATCCGTCGCTTCGTATTGCTCAAAAACAGCTTTCATAGGACTTTCTATAAAAATCCATTGATGGTATTTTGGGAGCAATTCTTTCACCAATTTTAAATGACGTTTTCCTCCGCTAAAAACAACAGTATGTTGAATCAGTTTTTTTTGTTCTTCTGAAAAAAAAGGATTCTTATGCCAATTACATGAAATGTCATTTAATATCTTTCTTGAATTACCACTTCATTTTGAAGCTTTTTATAATCCCATTTTTTGATTTCTAATTCTGGTTTATGGTAGAATTTATCGGTGTAACCAAAACACAAATAACCTATTAATTGATTCTCTTTTGGCACATTTAATATGGTTTTTACTTTTTCAGGGACCAAAATACTTACCCATCCCATTCCAATATTAAGAGATCTAGCCATTAACCACATATTTTGGATAGCACAAACTACACTGTATTTTCCCATATTAGGCATACTTGTTTGTCCTAAAACAGGTTCGTTCTTTGGTTTATAGAATACTGCAACTTTTAAAGGTGATTCTGTATTCCCCTCTAATTTAGGTTGCGTATATTTTTGTTGCTTTTCATCTGAGAACTGATGACTGGATTTTGTGTTATCTTCCTGAAATGAAGCTTTTATAGCTTCTTTTGTTTCATTATTGTAAATCATAACAAATTCCCTGGATTGGAAAAAACCAATGGAAAGAGCAGATAATGCTGCTTGCAAAATTCGATTAATATTTTCGTCGGAAGTAGGATCTTTTTTAAAATAATTTCCTCGAACATCACGTCGATGCAACAAAATTTCTTCCAAAACCTGTTGATCTTCATTTATGAAAAAACGTTGCGCTTCTTGTGTCATTTATACAGATTCTAATTTTGATACTTCTTCCAGTGAAAAAGCAGCATTTACAATAGCAGCGGCAAAATTACTTCCTCCTCGTCGTTCTGTCACCAATGCGAACGGCGTAGATTTCATCATTTTCAAACGCTCTTTAGATTCTATTACATTGATAAAGCCTACTGGGGCACCTACAACACCTATTGGATTAATTTTTTCTTCATGAACCTGATCTACAATTTCGATCAATGCCGTGGGTGCATTTCCAATCACAAATAAGGCTTCGGGATATTTCTCAGCAGCACGTTTAATCCCTGCCTGAGAACGTGTTAACCCTTCTTTAGCAGCAAGTTCTAGCGTTTCAGTTTCGTTTAATAAACATATTACCTGATTGTTGTATTTCCCTGTGAAGGCTTTTGTTATACCCGCTTTTACCATGGTTACATCGGTTACAATTACCCCTCCATTTTTTAAATAATCATGCCATTGTTTAATAGCGCCTTTAGAAGTTTCCAAATAATTAAGATACTCAAAATCACCTGAGGTATGTATGCAACGAATGGCTGCCCATAAGTGATCTTGATCAAAATCATTTTCAGGAATATTTCCTATTATTTCCTTGAAGCTCGCCTCTTGTATCTCTTGTCCTGTTTCTGGCTTTCTATTTAAATAACCTCTGGGAGTTATTAAATTATCCCTGTATCTGAATGTCTGACTATTTCCAATGAGTACAACACTAAACATATCTACATCTTCTACGTTTAATTCACCCAAGGTCGTAATGATTATATTTTCTTCAGACCTTCCTAATTGTTTACAAATAGCCACTGGAGTAGAAGAAGAGCGATGTTCTAAATAGATGTTTTTTAGAGTTTGTAATTGCCAATATCTTTTTTTACTTCTGGGATTATATAATCCTGTTACAAAATCACCCTGTGCAGCTGCTCTGATTCTTTTTTCAATTGTAGTCCAAGGTGTCATTAAATCTGATAAAGAAATACAGCAAAAATCATGACCTAAAATAGCTCCTAATTTGCTCCCTGCGCTAATAAATGCAGAAATCCCAGGTACTGTTTCTACATGTAAGACGAGTTTTTGTTCTGCTACTTTCTGATATACAATAGATGCCATTGCATAAATACTAGCGTCACCAGAGCCTATCACCACTACATTCTCTCCTTTTTGTGCATATTCAATAGCTATTTCAGCTCTTTTTTCCTCTTCACTTAGTTCTTTTCCTATGCAAACGGTATTTGAATTTATTAAGTGTTGAATAAATTGAAAATAATAATGATATCCTATAACTACGGTGGCTTTTGAAATAGCTTCCGAAGCCAAAGGTATGATATACTGTTCATGTCCTGGACCAAGTCCAACAACTTTAATCATTTGTATGATACTTTTTTATAATTAAAAGAGAAAAATATGGAATTTCTCTTTTCGAAATTTCGTTTAAGTCAGTACTTATAAACTCTTCTTCTGTTCCTAAGCGTTCACAATAATAAAAACGCCATTTTTTTTGAAAGAGTAGTTCTTGAATAACGCCCCAACTTGAACGTATTTTCATTAAAACTAGGGCTTCAAAGTTTTGAAAATAACTTTCTAATTGTTTTACATCTTTTTCTCTTGGAACTATAGCAACTTTCTCATTCAATAAACATAAAGGAACTTGATGTCTCGCTGCTCCTAATGAAAATGCATTGATTCCTGGTATTAAGCCTACAGGTAATTTTTTATTTTTTAATCTGTTTAAAATATATGAAAATGAGGCATAAAGGCTTAAATCACCTTCACATACAATTGCCACTTTTTTATGCTGTAGGTATGCTTTTTCAATATTAATAACGGTTTGATCATAAACTTCTTCAGCAGAGATTCTGTTCAACGACATTTGTAAGAAAAAACCTTCAAGTTTTTTATCAGTTAACCCATGATATTCCAATATTGGGTATACAAAACTTTTTAGTTTCCCTTTGTAGGAAGAACCTGGATAAAAAATAATATCGGCTTCTTTTAAAATTCGTAACGCTTTGAGCGTTAATAATTCTGGATCTCCAGGGCCTAATGCCACTCCATAAACAGTATACAAAACACCTAACTTTTTTTCTTCTTTCTTTTATACAGAAATAATTGCCATTTTTCTTCTGCGACTCCTTTTTTGTCCATTTCTGCTCTTGACATGGTGAAGAATAAATCAGACAACCTGTTGATGTATGCCATTATATATTCTTCTACGCTTTCAGGGTCTTCCAACATAAGAGTTACCAGAGTACGTTCACCTCGTCGTATTTGTGTTCTACAAACATGACACAAAGCTGAAATTTCATTTCCTCCAGGTAAGATAAAATAATCTGAAGGAGAACTAATATTAGACTCTAATTCATCCAACCATTCTTCACAAAATGTAGCACCATCTATTGGTTTCGGATTTGGATTCACTTTTTTGGAATCAGATGGTCTGGCAAGATGAGACATCATGTCCATCATATCTTTTTGAATACGATGTAAATTAGATTGCCATTCATGTTTTTCGCCTAACTTCGCTCTAAGTAATCCAATAGTTGAGTTTACTTCATCTAATGTTCCAATACATTCTATTCTTGGTGAATTTTTATATGTGCGTTTTCCTCCAAATACACCGGTTTTTCCAGCATCACCTTTTCGAGTATATATTTTCATCTGTTTATTTATACCGTTACAGCTAATTTATTTTCAATAGCTTTTTGTAACTCATTTTCTTCAAGTTTTTCACCAATAATAACCAATCGTGTTGCTCTAACTTCGCCCTCTTTCCATTTTCTGTCAAAATAGTTTTCAAATCTACTGGCTACACCTTGCACAATCATACGCATGGGTTTATTAGGAACATCTATGATTCCTTTAATTCTATAAATCTCAAAGTCGGCAACCAATCCTTCAAGAGCTTTGATCAATTGCTTTGGAGTATGAGGTACGTTCACTTCTAATACTAATGAATTAATTGTTTCATCGTGATCATGATCATGGTGATGGTCGTGGTCGTGATCATGATGATGATGGTGCGTTTCATGATGCGAATGCTTTTCTTCTATAAAATCTTCAGATTTAGCATCCAATCCTAATAAAATATCTACAGGAATATCACCTTTTACAGCAGCTATCAATTTAATGTGATTTCCTACTTTATTCTGGATGATTTTGTTAACCTCATTAAACTGAACTTCATCGATTAAATCCGATTTTGTCATGATAATTAAATCTGCACAAGACAATTGATCTTCAAATAGTTCTTCAATAGACGATTCATGATCTAAACTATCATCTGCCAAACGCTGTTCCTGAATACGCACTCTATCACAAATTTCACCCGTGGCCTGTCCAACACTATCCACCACAGTCACTACGGCATCTACGGTAATTTGAGGTTTTAAATCGGGCCAATTAAATGCTCTTACTAATGGTTTTGGTAAAGCCAAACCAGAAGTTTCAATAATAATATGATCTATTTGATCTTTACGCTCCATTAATTGAAGCATGGTAGGTAAAAATTCTTCTTGTACTGTGCAACATAAACATCCGTTGCTTAGTTCCAAAATATTTTCTTCCTCACACCCACAATTGTTTCCTTTTAAGATTTCTCCATCCATTCCTAATTCACCAAACTCATTCACAATAATGGCCAAACGACGTCCATTACTGTTTTTTGCTATTTGATGTATTAATGTAGTTTTTCCTGACCCTAAGAAACCAGTAATTATTGTAACAGGGATTTTATGTCTATTCATTTTTGTTGATTTTTTCAAAAATAAGATTTTCTATCCTTATTTTTTTGATTTAAATTAAAAACTCCTTTGCCTGGAACTTAGAAATTATTTTTTATAAAAGCAAGATCATTAAACATGTTGTAATATGAGCAGTAAAATCTGAGATTGATTTTACAGATGTAAAATCGATTTTTTGTACCTATGTTGTACCCTGAAAATTAAAAAAACCCTCGGAGATTATAAACTCTGAGGGTTTTTGTTTGTTGGCCTACTAGGGCTCGAACCTAGACTCTTCTGGACCAAAACCAGACGTGTTGCCAGTTACACCATAGGCCAATGCGCTTATGCGGATGCAAATTTAAAACAAACTTTTATTTAGACAAACATTTTTTAACTTTCTTTTTAAATACTATCCCAATTATGTTTAAGGTTATTAAGATTTTATTAGGAAATAATTTCCTATTTTCGCCTTGAGTCAAAATCTTAATTAAGTATATGTCTTCAAACAGTTTTAACAAGTGGAATAAAGTCCTTGCCTGGTCTTGTTTCGCAGTAGCCTTTATCGTGTTTACTCTAACCGTAGAACCAACTGCAAGCTTCTGGGATGCCGGAGAATACATTGCAACTTCTGCTAAATTACAAGTGGGCCATCCTCCAGGAGCACCTTTATTTCAAATGTTTGGAGCCTTTTTCTCCACCTTTACTTTTGGAGATAATTCTATGGTTGCCTTAGCTGTAAACATGATGTCTGTGGCCTCTAGCGCATTCACCATCCTATTCATGTTCTGGACCATTACACTTTTATTAAGAAAAATTGTTGACCCTGAAAAAAGTACCAACGGAATTGCCATCTTAGGAAGTGCTACTTTAGGATGTCTAACCTTTACTTTTACTGACTCGTTTTGGTTCAACGCTGTTGAAACAGAAGTATACGCCATGGCAACTTTTATGATGGCACTGATGTTTTGGTTAGGACTCAAATGGGAACAAAACATGAATACTCCCAGAGGGAATAAATGGCTTATCCTAATTTCCTTCATTATAGGGCTTTCATTTGGTGTTCACTTTATGGGATTATTAACCATCCCTGCTATCGGGCTTATTTACTATTTTAAAAATTATAAAGTCACAGTACAAAATTTCTTTATCGCCAATGCTATTGTAGTAGGAATCCTTGCATTTATCTTTAAAGTATTACTACCAACTACACTAAAAACCTTTAGTTGGTTTGAGGTGAATTTAGTTAACGGATTAGGGCTTCCTTTTCACTCCGGAACTATTATCTGTGGACTCGCTTTTATCGCATTATTCTATTTTGCCCTGAAAAAAACCAGAGAAAAAAAGCAGTTACTTGCTAATACTATTGTACTATGCTTATTATTCATCTTTATCGGATTTTCTTCCTGGTTAATGTTACCGATTAGAGCAAATGCAAATCCGGCAATTAATGAAAATAGTCCAGCGAGTGCAAGAGAGCTTTTAGCTTATTATAACTTAGAACAATATCCTGAAACAAAACTTTTTTACGGACCTCAGTTCACTGATGCTTATGCTGGTCTGGATAAGGAAGAACCTTATATAGACGCCAAGCCCAAATACGAAATGAATAAAGTATTAGGTAAATACGAAGTCGTGAATAAATGGCAAGGTGCTGTACAAAATTCAAGTAGAGAACACAAAGCATTCCTACCTAGAATGTGGAGTTCAGATCATGCTACCAACTATATGAAATTTACGGGACCATTGGAATTTACCACCATCCCTTATAATGAATTTCAAGAAGAAATTTTCAGACAATACGGTGACAGTATTGACCCGAGAAACATTCGCGAATTTTATAAGGAAATTAAATATGAAAACGATGCCCGAAACCGATATTTTCAAAGCAAAGGATATAACGATACGGAAGAGCTACATAAATTCTTAAAGGAAACGCCATATATCAATATAGAGAAA